>CAZYSF010000081.1:0-7218 GCA_964649635.1 uncultured Anaerolineales bacterium
CAGGTCAGGATCTCTCCCGAAGAATCGGTCCAATCGGTCGGTTTGTTCTACCGGTTGGAGGAGAAGGAAGGCGTGAACTACTCGCTTTGGGGCGGAGGGTCGGCGATGATTCCCCAGGGCGGCGGCTGGTATCAACTCGTAATATACAGCGAAGACTTTCCGGATGTATCGAATCTCCAGGGTGATCTTTGGCTGGCGGTTCAATTCATCGCCAACGGTCCGGACGGCCAAATCCTATTGCGCAGCGCGGTCTACCGGCAGGTGACCGTGGGGCAGTGCCGGAAGTAACTCCACCCGGCGCAGTCCCAATCGATTGATCCAACAGGTTTTAACAGGGCTCCGAAGACGGAGCCCTGTTTTTTTTTGGCGCATTAGTCTGCAGGGACATCGGCTATAATCACGCCCGTCAGACTATCCGGTTTGACGGGAAGGACGGCACCATGAAAATCGGGATTATCGGCAGTGGTGTGGTCGGGGCGACCGCCGCGTATGCGATGGTTATGCGCGGGGTGGGCCGGGAGATCGTCCTGGTGGACAAGAATCCCCAACGCGCGCAGGCCGAGGCGGATGACATCCAACATGCGGTACCCTTCGCCCACGCCCTGCAGGTCCGGGCCGGGGATTATCCGGATCTGGCCGGCTGCCGGGTCGTGATCATCACCGCCGGCACCGCCCAGAAGCCGGGCGAAACGCGCATGGATCTCCTGGCCCGCAATGCCGCGATCGTCGGCGACGTCGTGCCGAACGTTTTAAAGAACGCTCCCGAAACGGTGCTTCTGATGGTTACCAATCCGGTGGATGTGATGACGCATGTGGCGGCCAAATGCGCCGCGCCGTTCGGCGTACCCTCAACCCGGGTGTTGGGATCCGGCACCACGCTCGATACCGCGCGCTTCCGGTCGCTGCTGGGCCGGCATCTGGGTGTGGACCCCCAGCATGTGCACGCTTACGTCGTCGGGGAACACGGGGATTCCGAAGTGCTTACCTGGTCGATCGCGACCATCGGGGGCCTGCCGGTCGAGCAGTATTGCTGCCAGCGCAAACCCTGCCGCGAATGCGCGGAACACGACCGGGTCGACGAGGCGGTGCGCCGGGCGGCCTACCAGATCATCGAAGGGAAAGGCGCGACTTATTACGGGATCGGCAGCGCGCTGGCGCGCATCTGCGAGGTGATCCTGCGCGACCAGCGCTCGATCCTGACTGTGTGCACACCGACCGCGGACGTGGCCGGGGTCGCGGATGTGACGGTTTCTCTCCCGCACCTGGTCGGGGGCGAGGGAGTGCTCGATACGTTCCCCATGTCGCTCAACCAAGAGGAAGAAGAACTCCTTCACCGCTCGGCCGGTATAGTCCGCGAGGCCATTCAAAACCTGAAGGTGTAGGCGCGATCGCCGATCGCGCCCGCCATCGTGACGTTCGCGCCCATAAAATTGACCATCGCGCCTGCGCAGCCGCCGGCCGAATCCGGAGATCTCGGAGAACCTCCCCGCCATCATGACCACGGCAATCCCTCCATCCGCTTCGGAAAATCGGCGCCTGAAGCGCGTACTCGAACTCGATGCGCGCTGGTCCGCGAAGCTGAACCTCTCGCAGCGCATCGGTGTTCTGCGGAACCTGCTGCGGTTCCTCGCGCACTCCGGGGATTCATGGTTCATGATCCCGGTGATGGGATTGGTGTGGCTGGCGGGCGATGGCTTGTGGAAATGGCGGATGCTGGTGATGTTCGTCGCCGTATGCATTACGGCGCTGACGGCGGTCGGGCTCAAACGGCTGATCGGCCGCAGCCGCCCGGCGGGCGATTGGGGATTGATCTACCGCTCGACCGATCCGCACTCCTTTCCCTCGGGCCATGCGGCGCGGATGGCGATGCTCGCAATCCTGACGCTGGCGCTCGGTCCGTGGTGGCTGTGCCTGCTGTTTTTTCTGTGGGCGCCGCTGGTGATGCTCGCGCGGGTGGCGATGGGCGTGCATTATCTATCGGACGTGATCGGCGGGGCGGTACTGGGGGTGGCGTTCGGGATTGCGTTTGTGCTGATCCTATGAATGGAACGGGCGCGGCGGCGCCGCGCCCCTACAAAACCATTACGGGCGGCATAACGCCGCCCCTGCAAAACTATTACGGGCGGCGTAACGCCGCCCCTACAAAACCGATCACGGGCGGTTGTGGATCGCCCAACGAAAAACCATGGACGAAAAATCGTTACGGACATTGGAATTGAACCGGGTGCTGGAACGGCTGGCGGAACACGCGTCGTTTTCCGCATCCCGCGAACGCATCCTGGCCCTGCGCCCCGCGGCGGATTTTGCCACGGCGCTGCATTGGCTCGATGAAACCAGCCAGGCGCGGATGCTTTTGGACCGCCACGCGGATATTTCGATCGGCGGCGCGCGGGATGTCCGCCCGGCCGCGGAGGACGCCGCCCGCGGGATCACGCTGCCGGCGGAATCCCTGGTCCTGATCCGCGCGACGCTTGTTGCCGCGCGCGCCATCCGCCGCTCGCTCGCCCGGATCGCGGACGAGGTCCCCGATCTGAACCGGATCGCCCTGCGGATGGAGGACGGCACCGGCCTGATCGACGCCATCGGCCGGACGATCAATGACGAAGGCGAGGTGCTCGACAGCGCCTCACCCAAACTCGGCGCGTTGCGGGCCGAGGTGCGCACGACCCACGACCGGCTGTTGACCCGTTTGCAGCGGATCCTCTCCGAGCACGGCTCGCGGCTTCAGGAGCCGATCCTCACCCAGCGGGCGGGCCGGTACGTCATCCCGCTGCGCGCCGAGTTCAAAGGCCGCCTGCGCGGGATCGTCCACGATCAATCCGCCTCCGGCGCGACCCTGTTCATCGAGCCGCTGGTCACGGTCGAACTCGGCAATCGCTGGCGCGAAGCGATCCTCGAGGAGCAGGAGGAAATCCACCGGATCCTCGCCGCGCTCTCGGCGCTGATCGGCGGGCAGCGCGAAGCGATCGTCCGGACGGTCGACGCCCTGGCTGATTTCGACGCGGCGGTCGCGCGCGCCCGGTATGCGGAGGCGTTGAACGCCGGGCGGGCCGAATTGGTGGAAATTCCGGCATCGCCGCCGGAGGAATTCACCCCCCTGCTCTTCCACGCCGCGCGGCATCCGCTCCTGGATCCGGCGCACGTGGTACCGATCGACGTCGCCCTGCGGCCGGGCGTGCGCGCGCTCGTGATCACCGGGCCGAACACCGGCGGGAAGACGGTCGCGCTCAAGACCGCCGGGCTGCTGGCGCTGATGACCCAGTGCGGGATGCACATCCCGGCCGGGAACGGATCGAAATCGGCGCTCTTTGATTCAATCTACGCCGACATCGGCGACGAACAATCGATCGAGCAATCGCTTTCGACCTTCTCGGCGCACGTCGGGCAGATCATCCGCATTCTGGCCTCGGCCACGCCGCAGTCGCTCGTGATCCTCGACGAGCTGGGGGCCGGAACCGATCCGCAGGAGGGGGCCGGGCTCGCGCGGGCGATCCTCTCCGAACTGCTCCGGCGGGGAATCCCGACCCTGGTGGCAACGCACTACCCGGAATTGAAAGCCTTCGCCTACAACACGCCGGGCGCGGAAAATGCCTGCATGGAATTCGACCTGCGCACCCTGCGCCCGACCTACCGGCTGATCCTCGGGCTGCCGGGCCGCTCGAACGCGCTCGCCATCGCCCGTCGGCTGGGACTGCCGGAGGAGATCCTCGCCGAAGCCCGGTCGATGGTGGACGCCGGCGACCTCGAGGCCGACCGGCTGCTGGAAAAAATCCAGCGCGAACGGGAAACGGCCCGCCGCGAACGGGCCGACGCCGAAAAACTCAACGCCCGCGCGCTGCAGCGTGAACGGACGCTTGCCCACCGGCTGGGGGGGATCGAGGAGGAGCGCAACCGAATCCTCGATGAAAGCCGCGCGCAGGCGGAACGCGAACTCGAGGGGCTGCTCGACGAACTGCGCGAACTCCGCCGCCGGGCGGGCCACGCCGCAGCGCCGGAACTTCAGAAAATCGCCGCCGAAGCGCGCACGCTGGAGGACCGGATCGAGCACAGCACGCAGAAGCCCGGCGTGGAAATACCCGCCGCCGCGCCGCAGCGCGAGGCGCACATCGGGGATACGGTCCGCATGAAGGGGCTCGGGGTTTCGGGGAAGATCACCGGCCGCGACGGCGTCCAATACGAGCTTCAGCTGGGCGCGCTGCGCATCCGCGCCGACCGCGGGGATTTCATCCTCCCCGAGGACGCCCCCGCGCCGGAAAAACCGGCGCCCGCGATGAAAGCATCCCCTCCGCCGATGGTGCGGACGTCCAGGCCCAGCCCGGAACTGGAACTCGACATGCGCGGGATGATGGTCGAAGACGGATTGATCGAACTGGATCGCTATATCGATTCGGCGGTGGCGGCCGGCCTGCCGTGGGTGCGGATCATCCACGGGAAGGGATCGGGAAAACTGCGCAGCGCCGTGCGCGAAGCGCTGCGCAAGCATCCGCAGGTGGCGAACGTCGAAACCGGCGGCGAGATGGAAGGCGGCGAGGGCGTGACGATCGCGCGATTGGCAACCTGACCGGCACGCGGGCATGATATACTTCCGCCTCAGCTTCCCAAAACGAGATCACTGAAAATGTCACCCTGAGCGAAGGGTCTCTCCTCGCAGAAACAGATGCTTCATTTCGTTCAGCATGACAACTCTTTAGAGTGATTTTAAAATTCCTCGAAGGAACAACATCGTGGCTAATAAAAAAGGTCGCGTTTTCTCCGGCGCCCGTCCGACGGGCCGCCAGCACCTCGGAAATTACCTCGGCGCGGTCAAGAATTACGTCGCGCTGCAGGAGGAATACGATTGCGTTTACTGCATCGTCGACCTGCATGCGCTGACCACGCTCGAGGATTTTCACCTCCTGAAAGAGAACACCGCCGAGATGGCGCTGGATTGGCTGGCCGCGGGAATCCGGCCGGAGGAGTCGATCCTCTTCGTGCAAAGCCATGTGCCGCAGGTGACCGAGCTGCACACAATCCTTTCGATGTTCACCCCGCTCGGGAAACTGACCGACCTGCCGACCTTTAAAGAAAAGGCGCGCATGCATCCTCACAACATCAATTACGGGCTGGTGGGCTACCCGGTGCTGATGGCCGCGGACATCGCGCTCTACAAGGCGGATGTCGTCCCGGTCGGGATCGACCAGGAAAGCCATCTGGAGTTCACCCGTGAAATCGTGCGCTCGTTCAACTATAAAACCGGCAAGCAGGTATTGGTTGAGCCGCAGATGAAGACGACCAACTACCCCAAGGTGATCGGCACCGACGGGGTGCAGAAGATGAGCAAAAGCCTCAACAACCAGATCGAGCTGGCCCTCTCGGACGCGGAAACCGCGGCCCGGGTGATGACGATGGTCACCGACCCGCAGCGCACGCACCGCAACATCCCCGGCCGCCCGGAAGTATGCAACGTATTCACCCTGCACCACTCGTTCACACCCGCGGCGGATGTGGAACGGATCGCGGCCGAATGCCGCAGCGCGAAACTCGGCTGCGTCGACGATAAGAAGTGTCTGGCGGCCAACATCAACAAGAACCTGGTTGAGTTCCGCGAAAAACGCGCGGCGCTGGCGAAAAACCCGGATTACATATGGGACGTGCTCGCCGACGGCGCCAAGCGCGCGCGGGTCATCGCCGACAAGACGATGGACGAAGTGCGATCGGCGCTCGGGCTGCCGTAAAGGCCGACGATCGACCATGGACCATCGACCATCGCAGACCTTCGACGATAATCGGACAGGTGCCAATTGGTTTTTTACTTGTCGATGGTTATAAGCAATCGGTCATCTTCCTTAGTGGGGTATCGAAAAAGGCTGAGGTGTCATTGCGAGGAGCGAAGCGACGAAGCAATCTCCTGCTTTTTCCGAAAGGGGAGATTGCTTTGCTCCCTCCGGTCGCTCGCACTGACACCTGTCTATTTCGTTTTTAACACCCTGTATAGGATGAATCTCCCCCTATGAAGATAGTCCTCCAGCGCGTAACCAAGGCGAGCGTCACGGTCGACGGCGAAGTGATCGCCGCGATCGGCCGCGGCCTGCTGATCCTGCTCGGGATCGGCCCGCGGGACGGCCGGGCGGAGGCGGATTATCTGGCGGAGAAGTGCGCAAATTTGCGGATCTTCGGGGACGACGCGGGTAAAACCAATCTGTCGATTCTGGATATCCGCGGCGGGGCGCTGGTGGTATCCCAATTCACGCTGTACGCGGATGCGCGCAAAGGGAGAAGGCCGTCTTTTACCGACGCCGCCGCGCCGGAGGTCGCCGAACCTCTGGTCAAATATTTTTCGGAACGGTTGAACGGGATGGGAATTTCCACCCTCACCGGATCGTTCGGAGCGGATATGCAGGTGGAATTAATAAATGACGGACCGTTTACGATAATGCTGGAATCTCCGCAAGACCATCCCATCCCCCCTCCCCAATAATCCATCTCCTAGGAATAGGCGTGAATCAACTCTCCCCCCTTCCCGTAATACGGGAAGGGGGGAGGGCGGAAAGAATCACGCTTTGTCCAAACGCTGAGTTCGGGAGGGGAGTTGGGATGGAAGGTTACAACGCCCCTTTTATCCGCTCCGCCATTTCACGCGCGCGCTGCGGCGCGGTGCCGACGTACTCGTCCGCGTTCATCAATTCCCGGATCCGCGCCGGCTGGAGGTGCTTGAGCAGGTCCACATCCGCCGCGAGATAATCCGCGAGCGGATTGGGACGCCCTTCGCGCAGCGCATCCCAGGCCTTGCGGCTGTGCTCGCGGATCTTTTCATGCATCGCCTGCCGGTCCGCGCCGCCCGCGACCAGCGCCATTAAAACCCGCTCGCTGGCGGAGAAGGCGCCGAACCGGGCCAGATTCGCTTTTATGCCCGCCTCGTCCACATCCAGGCCGCCGACAATCCCGGTCATCACCCGCAGCATCTCCTCCGTGGCGAGGAACGCCTCGGGCAGGATGCTGCGCCGGTTGGCCGAATCATCGATCGTGCGCTCCAGAAGGTTCTGGGCGGCGTTCTGCCAGGCGACCTCCGGGAGAACTGCCACGAACCGCGCCAGCGAACAGACATTTTCCGCCTTCACCGGATTGCGCTTGAAGGGCATCGCGCTCGACCCCACCTGGCGTTTGCCGACCGGCTCGCGCACTTCGCCGAACCCGGCGGATTGCATGATGCGCAGGTCGAACGCGAACTTATGGAGGGAA
>CAZYSF010000082.1:0-3944 GCA_964649635.1 uncultured Anaerolineales bacterium
CGATCCGCAATCCCTCGCGGCGTTGGCCGGGGTCGATGGGGTCGTGTCGACGGCGGGGAGCTACCAGAATTATTTTGCCCTGCCGGATTACGGCATCTACCTGAACGTGCTTTATGGCATCGAAGACGCCGACTTCTTCCAGTACAACCGCGTCGGCGGGCTGGAATCCGCTACGCCGGCGCTGGCGAGCCTGGCTTCCGGACGGAACATCATCCTGACCAACGTGTTGAAGGACAAACTGGGGCTGAAAACGGGCGATGCGCTGAACATCCAATTCGGCGACCGGACGGTTCCGTACGCCGTCGCCGGCTTCGTCGAAACCAACGACAGCATCGGGCACGTCGGCTACATCTCCGCCGCCAACTTCCGCGCGGACGCGGGCGTCTCGGACTACGACTACATTTATCTCAAGACATCGGGCTCCGCCGAAGCCGTCAAGAACAATATCATTCGCAAACTGGGCAAAGAAGTAATGCGTATCGACACCAAGGCGGAGCTTATGCAGGCCAACGCCGACAAAGTCGTGGGGATCTTCACCGCGATCAACACCTACGCCCAGCTGGCTTTGCTGACCGGCATCCTCGGGATTGTGAACAACCTGGCGGCGAGCTTCCTCGAGCGCAAGCGCGGGTTCGCGATGTTGCGCTGCGTCGGGATGAGCAAACGGAATCTCAACCGGATGCTGGTGGCCGAAGCCGCGGCGATGGGCGTGCTGGGCACCGCCTTCGGCCTGGCCTGCGCGCTCATCATGTCGGCCGGGATCCCCGCGGTGGTCAGCGTGATGTGGGGCAAGGTCGAGGTCATGCTCGCCGCGAAGGAGATGGCCGCCATGGGCGCGGCGGGCATCCTCGCCATGCTGGCGATCTCGGCGGTGCCGGTGCTGAGCCACGACCGGCTCAGCCTGATCCAAACCATCAAGTACGAGTGATCGGCCGCCGGGCTGGACGCGGCGAATTCAAACTCCCAACGATCGGGGGAAAGGAAACCATCATGCCAATCGCAATCGAAGTGAAGAATGTGTACAAATCCTACCAACTGGCCGAAGAGTCGGTGGAGGTGCTCAAGAACGTCAACCTGGAGGTCGAACGGGGCGATTTCATCTCCATCATGGGGCCTTCGGGCTCGGGCAAGAGCACCCTGCTGTATCTGATGGGCGGCCTCGACAAGGCGACCAAGGGCTCGATCCGGCTCAACGGCGTGGAGATGCGGATGCTCGACGACGAGCAGGAGAGCCGGATGCGCCGCCGCGACATTGGATTCGTCTTCCAGGCCTACAACCTGATCGACAACCTGACGCTCGAGGAAAATATCCTCCTGCCCGCGCTGCTGGAGGGGAAGAAGAAGAAAGACGTCCTCCCGCGGGCCGAGGAACTGATGGCCACGGCGGGGATCCTCAAGCGCCGCGGCCACACGCCGCGCGAACTATCCGGCGGCGAGCAGCTGCGCACCGCGATCGCCCGCGCGCTGATCAACGAACCGGGCATCCTCTTCGCCGACGAGCCCGTCGGCAACCTCGACAGCCGGACCGGCGACGGGATCCTTTCGCTCCTGCGCACGATTAACCGCGAGAAGGGAATCACCATCCTGATGGTGACGCACTCCGAGGATGCGACCCGCTACGGCAAGCGGGTCATCCGCCTGCGCGACGGCGAAGTGATCCAGTGAGAATATCGTCCGGCGGCCGGAAGAGCGGACAGAGGGGATATTGGAACCGGTGTACGCGCGCATGAAAGGTTCGCTCGGACCGGCATCTTCCCCCTTTTCGGCCCAAACCGGTTTTCGGCCGAATCGTATCCGCAAAGCCATCCCGACGGTCTCATCCGCCGACGAAACCGGCAGCGCGCGGATTGGTATTCGGCGGGTCCTCGAGCCGCCGGACGGCAGGCGAGAAGGCGGCGGCCGCCGCCATGCCCAGGCAGACAACTCCCGCCGCTGCAAACCAGACTTCGGGCCCCAACCGGTCCGCCAGCGGACCGGCGAGCGAAAGCCCCAACGGCACGGCCACGCCCACCGCGCTCAAAGTGAGCGTCATCACGCGCCCCTGCATTTCCGGAGCGACGTTCGACTGAATGATGGCAAACAGGGCGCCATGAATGACCGCCATCATGGCTCCGCCGCCGAACAGGCAGGCGGCGATCCAAATCGCATTTCCGACGGGATGCAGGCCGGCGGCCAGCAGACTAGCCCCTAACCCAGCCAATCCCAGGATCACCGTCCACACGCGCCGCCGGAAGCCGCCCCAAATGCCAAGCAGTGCTCCGCCGCTCACAATTCCGACGCCGAACGCCGCTTGAATCCCGCCCAGCGAGACGGCTGTTCCATCCAGGGAGCGTCGAACCAGGATCGGAAGCAGCATCAAAGCCGGTTGCAGCAGCGCATTAAAGCATACGCCCGCCGCCAGCAAAACGCACAACCCGGTCCATCTCCAGACGTATCGCAACCCCTTGATCACGTCTTTCCGAGTGGTTTCAAGGAAAGAATCCGATTGCGCCGCGGCCGAATTCCGTTCGGGCTGGGGGATGCGCAAACGGAGCAGTATGCCGACGGCCGCGAGCGCCGTCAGGACATCGATCCATAGAATCCCCGCCACCGGGAAAACGCCCAGGAGCAGGGCGGCGATCGGCGCGGCGGCGATGTTCAGCCCGCCCTCCAGCGCTTGGTTCAATCCCTGGACTCTGGCAAGGTGGCGCTCCGGGACGATCAGGGCCGTGGAGGTCAGCATGGCCGGGCCGTGAAATCCGCCGCCGACGGCGCGCAGAAACATGAACCCGAAAATCTGCCAGGGTTCCACAATTCCCGCGAGGAACAATCCGGACAAGATCAACGTCGCGGCCGCGATTCCCGAATCCGCCAGGATCAGGAGCAGACGGCGGTTTCCGCGGTCCACGATCGCTCCGGCGATGGGACCCAGAATTACCTGCGGCATCAAGCCCGCCAAAGCGGCAATCGCCAGGACGGCCGCGGAATCGGTCGTCCTGGCGAGATTCCAAATCAGCGCGAACGACACCAACTGACTTCCGAACAAAGACAGCGCCTGGGAAGTCCAGAACGCGGCGAACGGTTTGATCCACGAGCCGGTTGCGGATGATGTATCATGCGTCATGGGAAACCTCCTGGATGCGCCTTCCGGCGCGGTTGAGATTCGGCGTAAGCCTAAAAAAAATCCGCGGCTGAAGATCAGCCGCGGATTTGAACGGGATACGAAAAAAAGTGCGCGGATTACGCCGAGAAGAGCCGAATCCACTGAAGAATATTAAAAAATAGGCCTTCAGTTTCTTCGGCCTTTTTCGGTGTCTTCCGTGTACGAATTAAAGAAAACGCCCGGTCTTTCGACCGGGCGGATGATGACAAGGCCCCTTGGCAATGACCTACTTTCCCGGGCCGTTACCGGCCAAGTAGCATCGGCGCTGGCGGGCTTAACTTCCGGGTTCGGGATGGGACCGGGTGTACCCCCGCCGCTTAAATCACCAAGAGACCGTTGTTACCGAATACGATAGAGGAAAAATTCCAAGTTCTCCGCACCACGGTCAAGCCCTCGACCATTAGTACGCCTTCGCTCAACCCTTACGGGTTTTACACGTGACGCCTATTAAGCAGGTGGTCTACCTGCGGTCTTACCCGGATTAACCGGTGAGGGATCTGATCTTGGGGCAAGTTTCCCACTTAGATGCATTCAGCGGTTATCTCTGCCAGACGTAGCTACCCAGCAATGCCGTTGGCACGACAACTGGCACACCAGAGGTCTGTCCACTCCGGTCCTCTCGTACTAGGAGCAGCTCCCCTCAAATCCCTTACGCCCACATCGGATAGAGACCGACCTGTCTCACGACGGTCTGAACCCAGCTCGCGTACCGCTTTAACGGGCGAACAGCCCGACCCTTGGGACCTTATCCAGCCCCAGGATGCGATGAGCCGACATCGAGGTGCCGAGCGAAGTCGTCGAT
>CAZYSF010000083.1:0-1640 GCA_964649635.1 uncultured Anaerolineales bacterium
CAGAACAGGGCTACCACGCTGCCCACCTGGGGTTTGACCGCCAGGAAGAACAAACCCACCGGAGGGGGCAGGATAAATCCCAACAAAGGCATCCAGTCGAGATTGCTGTTTAATAAACAATGGAGGACCGGAGGAGAAGCGAGAAACACCCCCAGAGCAAGCGGTTTCCCTCCAAGCCGGAAGGCCGTATAGGCAAACGCCGCAAGACTGACGACGAACAGAAAACCCCGGCCCATGTTTTCCGGCAGCAACGCCATTGGAATCAACGGCAGCAGAGCCCACGGCGCTCCGGGAAACGGGGCTTCAAGATTTTCATACGGAGTTTTCCCCGACAAAAATGCCAGCGTGGCGGGGCGAAACGTCATGTACCAATCAATCCCCCTGGGCAGGAATTGAGCAACAGCCAGGGAAAATCCAATAAACAACAGCAAAGCCGCGATCAGCAAGAACTTTTTCATGCGCAGTACGTCCATCACCGCGTCCACTGCCATCTCCTTTTACCCCCGAACCAAGGCCCGGCGGGGTGCGCCCCGGCGGCTCTGAATGATAAACCGGCGATATGATTTTATCAGCTAGCTCCGTACGACTTCGGCCCAATGCCTGACGCGCTGCGCCGCACCGGTGGAGCGGCCGCCTTCATATATATCCGCGATCGTGTACTCCCATTCCGCGCGGACCGGATGGCGGTCCGCTTCCGCTTTGAGCATCCGCCCACTCCCATCGATGCCGCGAGCCATCCGCTTTCTCAACCCCGCAACGGTTTTTCCCCGCCGATCACTTCGCGAAATCCGTTTTTCAATCCGGCGAGTGCTTCACCGGTAAAGGGCGCGGGGTGCTGCATGTTGAAACAAGCGAGGTGAAAAAAAGGAGGCTGGGGAGTCCGGGGTCCGCGCCTTCCCAACCCAGGATATATGTCAGCATTTCCAGGCAGGAAAGCCCTACCAGGGATACAGCTCCGCATTCAGGGCACTGCTTGTCATCCGAACTTGCGGGGTCCGCACAATCTGAGGCGCGTCCCGCGTCGCGGACATCCAATTCCCTTAATTGTACCGGACCGGAATTCACCGGTCCGGCACGCGGGCGGGGAACGGATCCTTCCCGATCCGGGTTATCGCATAAGGACCAACTCCCCCTCATCAAATACCCGGCAAAGCTCATCGATATCCAGTTTCTTCATTTTAAGCATGGCTTCAAACGCCTTTTTGGAACGGGCCGGATCCGAACTGTGCAGCAGTTCGATCAACCCGGACGGCACCACCTGCCAGGTTACGCCGAATTTATCCGTCAACCAGCCGCATTGCTGGATTTCCCCGCCCGCGGTAAGTTTTTCCCAGTAATAATCGACCTCCTTCTGTGTATCGCAATCGATGAAGAAGGACGTAGCGGACGAGAAGGTCATCTCCGGTCCGCCGTTGAGGGCCATGAACTCCTGCCCATCCAGCCGGAACTTCGTAAACATCACGCTCCCCTTCGGCCCGGGGCCTTCGTCCCCGTAGCGCACGACGTCCAGGATTTTCGAGTTCTTGAAGATGGAAACATAGAACTCCGCGGCTTCTTCGGCGTTGTCGTTGAACCAAAGGAATGGTGTGATTTTAGGCATGCCTGCATCCGCCTTTCTGGTTCCCACATTACTACCGGCG
>CAZYSF010000084.1:0-3740 GCA_964649635.1 uncultured Anaerolineales bacterium
CTCACCTCGGATAACGAAGGCACGCCGGTGGCGCGGATCGAGGGGATGGCCGCGGGTGTGCCGGTTGTAGCGACCGCCGTGGGGGGTGTGCCGGATGTCGTCCGGGATGGCGTCACCGGGCGACTGGTGCCGCCGGGCGAACCGGAGTCCATGTGCCGGGCTTGGCGCGCGGCGCTTGAGGAAAAGGAAGCGACAAACCGGATGCGCGCGGAAGCGCGTCGGGAAATGATGGAGCGGTTCGGGCGTGAACGGATGCTCTCCGCGATGGCGGCGCTCTACGGCGAATTGACCGACCTGAAAACGGGCGCATCGCGCCCGCGGTGACGGTGCGGATGGATTTATACCTTCCCCTCATAATATTTTCGTTCCTGGCCGCGTTTATCGCCACCCCGCTCATCGGACGGGTGGCGACCCACACGGGCTTTGTCGACGAGCCCAAGCCGCACAAAATGCACGTCCGGCCGATGCCGCTCCTCGGCGGCCTGGCGATCTATCTCGCCCTGTGCGTCGCCTTGTTCCAGGTGGATTTTTCAGCCGAATGGGTGCCGATGCTGGCGGTGGCGGTCGGTGCGACGATGCTCATGCTCGTCGGCCTGTGGGACGACCGGCGCGGGATCGCTCCGCGCGCCAAGATTCTGGCGCAGGTTGCCGCGGCGCTGCTGGTGACAGTCGCCGGGGTGCGGGTTGAACTCACCCCCTGGCCGGCGGTGAACATAATCATCAGCGTGTTCTGGTTTGTGGGCATCACCAATGCGATCAATCTGATGGACAACATGGACGGGCTGGCGGCGGGGACTTCGGCCGTCTCGGCCCTGTTCTTCACGATCCTGGCCGCCTCCGCCGGGCAGGGGCTGGTGGCCAGCCTCGCCGCGGCGGTGACCGGAGCCTCGCTGGGGTTTCTCTATTACAACATTTCCCCCGCGATGATCTTCATGGGGGATACCGGCTCGCTGCTGCTCGGATTCCTGCTGGCGGTGATTGGGGTGGAATATTCTCCGAGCAATCTGCCGCTCGGATCGACCTGGATGGTGCCGATCATCGTCATGGGATTGCCGATTTTCGACACCACCCTGGTCACCTTCTCCCGACTCCTGAAACGGCGGCCGGTTTCGCAGGGCGGGACGGATCATAGCTCGCACCGGCTGGCCAAGCTCGGGCTGGGCAACCACCGCGCCGTCTTTTCGATGTACCTGGCCGCGGGAATTCTGGGGATCCTTGCCGTTTTCATGACAAGGTCGTCGCCGGAACTGGCGACGGTTTTATTCGGCATGATATTGGCCGCCGGCCTGATCGCGCTCATCGTTCTGGAACGGATGCCGCCGATCCCGCCCAACAACCCGCGGGTGGTGATCCTGGCCGAAGATGAGCAGGGGCTGGCGGCGATCGCGGCGGCGCGGAAGTTCTCCACCAATATTGTGGTGGCCGTTTCGCCGCAGACCGGGAAGCCGATGCTTGCGAATTATCTGCGCGCGCTGGCCCTCGAGCCGGAGGCTTTCGCGCGCTGGCTGGATACGGGCGCTGAAGCGGCCATCGGGCCGGCAGGCGAGTGGCAAAAAATCTTCCGCCTGGCCGGACGGATCCTGCCGGGGCCGGACGAGCCCGGCGCGGAAAATCTTCACACGCTGCTGCGCACCGCGGACCTGATCGTAGCCTGCCGCGGCGGCGGATGGTCCGCGGAAATCCAGGCGGCCGCCGCTCCCGGCCGATTACTTGCCGCACCCGGCGCGAACATTTCCGGCGCCGAATCCGTAACGGATGATGTTTGGAAAAATTCCAATGGTTTGACCCGGGCGCTGGAAGCGGCGATCCTCGGAGCCCGTCGAAAGGAAAAACCGACATGACGCATACGCTCATCACCGGCGGCGCCGGATTCATCGGCAGCCATCTGGCCGAAGCGCTTCTGGCGCGCGGGGATCAGGTGACGGTCATCGACGACCTGTCCACCGGCCGTTTCGAAAACATCGAGCCGCTGACCGCCAACAAAAATTTTCGGTTTGCCATCGAAACAATCACGAATGAAACGGTCATGGACCGGCTGGGCAGCGAATGCGACCGCATCCTGCACCTGGCGGCCGCCGTGGGAGTCCAGCTGATCGTCAACGATCCCGTCCGCACGATCGAAACCAATGTGATGGGCAGCGAAGCGGTGCTGCGGGTCGCGCGCCGGTACCGCCGCAAGGTGTTCCTGGCCTCGACCTCGGAAGTGTACGGAAAAAACAATAAAGTTCCTTTCTGCGAAGAAGACGACGGGGTCTTCGGCGCGACGACCGTCACCCGCTGGGCGTATGCGACCTCGAAGGCGCTGGACGAGTTCCTGGCGCTGGCCTACCACCGCTCGCACCTCCTGCCGGTTGTGATCGGCCGGTTCTTCAACACCGTCGGCCCGCGGCAGAGCGCGCAATACGGCATGGTCATTCCGCGCTTCGTCAGCCAGGCGCTGCGCGGGGATCCCATCACCGTCCACGATGACGGCGCGCAATCCCGCTGCTTCTGCAACGTGCGCGACGTTGTCCGGGCGATCCTGCTACTGATCGAAAACCCCGCCGCGGAAGGCCAGGTGTTCAACATCGGCTCCACCGAAGAGATTTCGATGCGCGCGCTGGCCGAGATGGTAAAAAGCCGCACCGGCTCCGCCTCCAAGATCACGTTCATCTCCTACCGCGATGCATACAACGGAGGCGGGTTCGAGGACATGCGCCAGCGCATCCCCGACATCGGGAAAATCCGGCGGGTGACCGGGTGGCAGCCGGAGATCTCGCTCGCCAATACCCTCGACGAGATCATCGAATTTTTCCGCCGGCAGCCCAAGGCGTAATCCGCTCTCCACCATGGCGACCGCATCCTCGATTCCCCGTTCCGGCCTGACCATGTCCGAGCGCCAGGCATTGCTGCTGGCGGGAGATGTGGTATGCGCGATTATGGCCGTCCTGCTCTCCTGGGCGGTCTGGATCTGGATCGACGGCGCGGTCGCGGATCCGGTCGGCTTCCTGCGTTCGAAGGACGCGTTGACGCCGTTCCTGCTCCTCGGGCCGCTGTGGTTTTTCCTCATCTTCCATCTGTACGACCCGCACGTCGCCTTCAATCGGGAACGCACGATGTTCGGCCTGGCCCTGGCCACCGGCATCTCCCTGATCCCGTACCTCGGGATGTATTTCTTCGCCGCTCCCGGATCACTTCCCCGCGTCGCCATTCTGGTTTTCCTCTTTTCCATCTCGGCGCTGGAGTTCGGCTGGCGGATGCTGGCGATCCGGCTGTTCACGCTGCCGATGCTGCAGCGGCCGGTGATGATCATCGGGGCGGGGCGCGCGGGTGCGATGATTCTTCGCGTGCTGACCAAGGAAGTTCCGGGGCACTTCCGTGTCTGCGGCATGATCGATGATGACCCGGACAAACATGGTGGCAAAGTACAGGATGTCCCGGTCGTGGGAGGCTGGGAGCAACTGGAAGAGACGATAAAAAAACAGGGTATCGCGGTCCTGATTCTCGCGATCACCGGCCGGATCCGGCCGGAGCTCTTCCGGGCGATCCTCGACTGCCAGGAGCACGGGGTGGAAGTGATCCGCATGCCCGCATTGTATGAATCCCTGCTGGGGCGCGTGCCGATCGGCTACCTCAGCGCGGATTGGCTGCTGACCTCGTTTCTCGACAGCGTGCAGCTGTACGATCTATACAGTCCGCTCAAGCGGCTGATCGACATCCTGGCTGCGCTCACCGGGCTCGTGTTCTTTGTCGCGACGTTT
>CAZYSF010000085.1:0-3667 GCA_964649635.1 uncultured Anaerolineales bacterium
TTCAAGGATTTCGAGGAGCGCGGAGAAAAATTCCGCGATTTGGTGAATGCCATGAAAGACGGTGGCGCATGAAGTCGATCTTGAAGGAGCGCATGACCGGGGCGGACCTCGGCTTCGATGTCATCCTGCTCCTGGTGGTCGTCACCATGCTGACCGCCGGGCTGATCACGGTCGCATCGACCACCTGGGGGGTCTCCTACACCTACTACGAAGCCGATTCGGTATGGGTGCTCTTCCTGCGCCAGCTGGGCTGGGCGGTGGTCGGCCTGATCTTCATGGCGTTGATGTACATCCTCGATTACCGGATTTTCCTGCGGGCGAAGGGATTGGTCGTCCTGCTCGCGGTCGGGACGGTGGCGGCGCTGATTGCGGTGGTCGTCCTTAAGGGCGATTCCCTGACCCGGGTCGGGCTGTTCGGCAATTCGGTCCAGCCTTCGGAGCTGGCGAAATTCGTCACCGTCATCTATCTGGCGGTGTGGCTGGTCTCCAAGGCCGACGTGCTGCACGACCTGAAGCTCGGGCTGATCCCATACGCGGCGCTGATCGCGCTCTTTTCCGGGTTGATCGCGATCGAACCGGATTACAGCGCCGCGGTCACGGTCGTGCTGCTGGGGATCGCGATGTTCTATTTCGGCGGCGGCAAGATCCAGAATGTGGCGATGGGTTCGCTCGTGATCGGAGCGGGCGGCGTCCTGCTCGCGGCGGTCATCCGGCCGCAGCGCATCGCGGATTATCTGGCCGGGTGGCGCAACATCCGCGAGGCCAATCTGCACATCCGCGAAGCGCTGGCGGCGATCTCCTCCGGCGGATTTTTCGGGGTGGGGGCGGGGGCCAGCCGGTTCAAGTATTTTTCGCTGCCGGCGGCGCACACCGACAGCGTGTTCGCCGTCATCGGCGAGGAGCTGGGCTTTGTCGGCGCGGTGTTCGTGCTCGGGCTGTTTGTCCTGCTGGTCTGGCGCGGATTCAAGATCGCGATGAACGCCCGCGACGAACTGGGCCTGCTCCTGGCGGCGGGCGTGACCACCTGGGTGGCGCTCGAGGCGGCGATCAACATCCTGACGATCCTGCAGGTCCTGCCGTTCGCGGGGAACGCGCTCCCGTTCTTCAGTTACGGCGGATCCAACCTTGTGCTGACGCTCGGAGCGATGGGGCTGCTCCTGAATATTTCACGAAGCCGGACGGACGACGACCCGGCGGAGGCGGCGGGTGAAGATTCTTCTTTGCGCCGGGGGAACGGGGGGAGGAATTTACCCCGCGCTCGCGACGGCGCAGGCACTCCGGCATTTGGCGCCTGAGGCCGAACTCGAATGGCTGGGCGGTCTGGGCGGAATGGAGCTGGAACTGGTGCCGCGGGCGGGCATTCCGATCCGGGCGATCCACGCCGCCGGGATGCACGGGGTGGGATGGAAGGCGGCGCCGGGAAACGCGCTGCGGTTGATGCTGGGATTGGCGGAGGCGTGGCGCGAGATCGGAAGGTTCAAGGCGGATGCGGTGTTTGCGACCGGCGGGTATCTGACCGCGCCCGCCGTCATGGCGGCCTGGCTGCGCCGGGTGCCGGTCGTGGTGTATGTGCCGGATATCGAACCGGCGCTGGCCGCGAAATTTGCGGCCCGGTTTGCACGGCGGATCGCGGTGACCACGGAACGGTCCGCCGCCTATTATCCGAAGGGCGCGCCGGTGATTGTCACCGGGTACCCGCTGCGCGAGGAAGTGCTGACGGCAACGCGCGCGGCCGGGCGGAAGGCCTTCGGAATCCCGGCGGATGAGCCGGTGTTGCTGGCATTCGGCGGAAGCCGGGGAGCGCGCTCCATCAATCGGGCGCTCCTGGGCGTGCTGTCGAAGCTGCTGGAGGAGATGCAGGTGATCCATATAACGGGAACCCTCGACTGGCCGGAAGTGGAAAAGGTCCAGCACAACCTGCCGAAATGGCAGAAAGCCCGCTACCACGCCTACCCGTACGTGCACGAGGAGATGGGCGGGGCGCTGGCGGCCGCGGATGTGATCGTCTCGCGCGCGGGCGCTTCGATCCTCGGCGAGTACCCGCATTTCGGGCTGCCGTCGATCCTGGTGCCGTACCCGCACGCGTGGCGGTACCAGAAGACCAACGCCGAGTACCTGGCTTCCCAGGGCGCGGCGGTGGTGCTCCCGGACGAGACGCTTTCCGAGAGCATGGCGGCGGAAGTGCTTTCGCTGATGGCGGACCAACCCCGGCGCAAGGATATGCGCAGGGTGCTGGAGAAGATCAACCAGAAAAACGCCTCGCTCAAACTCGCCGGGGCGGTGCTCGCGGCGGTCAAGGAAGGGCCGAAGTAATCCGCCATGACCATGCCATTGGTTTTCTGGCTGGCGGTGCTTCTCTTCGCGGTGATCGGCTCGCTGCGCGGCTGGGCCAAGGAACTGCTCGTCGCCTGTTCCCTGGTGCTGGCGATGTTCATCAACATGCTGCTGGATAAATACGCCGCTGGGCTGCTCTCTTCCCTCGGCCCGGCGGAGGCCTTCGGCGTGCGGGCGGGCGTGTTCGCGCTTCTGACCTATTTCGGCTACCTGACCCCGCGCCTGCCGTGGATCCCGGCCGACCGCTTCCTGCGCGAACGGCTGCAGGATTGGCTCCTGGGGATCGTGTTGGGGGCGCTCAACGGCGCGCTGTTGGTCGGCAGCTTGTGGTTCTTCCTGCACAAGGCGGGGTATCCGTTCCCGGGTTTCGAACCGGCGCTGGCAAGCGCCAAAAGCCCGGAAATCGTCGCGATGATGCAGTACATGCCGCCGATGCTCCTGGGCGAGATGTGGGTCTATGTCGCCGTCGCGGTGGCGTTCATCTTCGTGATCGTGGTGTTTGTGTGATATGCGCTACCACTTTGTCGGCATCGGCGGTTCGGGGCTTTCGGCGATTGCCCGGGTGCTCCTGGAACGGGGTGAACTGGTGAGCGGTTCGGACATGGCGGAATCCACCTTCCTCGACGGCTTGCGCGAGCTCGGCGCGCAGGTGACGGTCGGGCACGCGGCGGAAAACATCCGTGGCGCGGACGAAGTCATCGTTTCCTCGGCGGTCAAGGAAGACAACGTCGAGGTCGCCGCCGCGCGCCGGGCGGGGCTTCCCGTCTACAAGCGTTCGGAATTCTTCGGCCCGCTCACCCAGGGCAAGCGTACCGTGGCCGTCTCCGGAACGCACGGAAAGACCACGACCACCGGCATGATTTCCCATCTCCTGGTCCGCCAGGGGCTGGATCCGTCCTTCATCGCGGGCGGGGCGCTGACCGACTTCGGCGGCTCGAACGCGCGGGCCGGGAAGGGCGATTATTTCGTGATCGAAGCCGACGAATACGACCGCGCTTTCCTCGGGCTTTCCCCGTGGATCGCGGTCCTGACCAACGTCGAGCACGATCATCCCGATTGCTTTCCGACGATCGAGGACCTGCAACAGGCCTTCGCGGAATTCCTGGACCGCGTGCAGCCCGGCGGCTCGGTGGTGGTGTGCGCCGATTCGCCCGGGGCGATCCGCGCGGTGGACGATTTCAAAATCCGCCATCCGCGGGCGGCGGTCTATACCTACGCGGTGGATATGGAAGCGGACTGGCAGGCGACTCAGATCCAGGCCAACACCGAAGGCGGCAGCGATTTCCTGGCGGTGCGTGGCGGCGGGGTCATGGGCCGCGTGCGGATCCGCCTG
>CAZYSF010000086.1:0-10381 GCA_964649635.1 uncultured Anaerolineales bacterium
GACAGCCGCGCCTACCTCGTCCGCGGCGGAACGGTCATCCAGCTGACCTCGGATCACAACTTCGGCGAAGAAATGATCCGCCTCGGGAAACTGCGCCCGGAGGAAGCGGTGCGCAACCCGCATGCCGGCTCGCTGGTACGTTCGATCGGGAACGAACCCGAGGTACTGGTCGATCTGGGCGTGTATTGGAACGCGCGTGAATCCGAAGACGGCGCCAAAGCCCGGCAGGGGACTCTGCTGAAGCCGGGCGATCACCTCATTTTGTGCAGCGACGGGCTGATCAAGGAACGGCCGGACGGCCGCGGGCATTTCGTCGAAACCGCGGAATTCGAGCCCATCCTCTCGCGCAATCCACCGCTACAGGCGGCGCGGACTCTGGTGAGCAAGGCGATGGGCCGCAACGCCAACGACAACGTATCGGTGATCGTCCTGCAGAAGCCGGCGGGGATGGCTGGCGCGGGAAAAGCGGTTCTGCGCTGGGGGATGATCCTGGCATTGCTCGCGGCGCTGGCCGCGGCGGGCGTGACATTCCTTCCCCGGCTGCTCCAATCCGGAAAGCCAACCCCCATCCCCGCCAAGGATTCCCTCCTCATCGGGCAAATCCGCGGCGAGGCATTGTACAGAGAATCCGGCCAGGTGCCCCTCACCCTTCAGGCGGATACCTCCCTGCCGGTCAAACCGGGCGGGGCTCTTCAGACGCTCGAAGGGACGGTTCAGTTCGTCCTGCCGGATTCCTCGCGCGTGTACCTGGACCGGTTTTCCGAGGTGACGCTTACGCAAATCGCCGATCCGCGAACCGGCGCGCAAAACAACATCCTCAGGCTGGAACAGGGGCGGTTGTTGATCGTAATCGCGCTGCGGCCCGGATTCTCAAGTACCGTCAAAGCGCCGGATAATCTGCGGGCGCAGGTTCTCGGCTCGGTGATGGGCGTGGCGTACGATCCGGGAGAATCCCGGCTTGAGGTCGATTGCCTGGAGGGGGCCTGCCTGGTGGCGAATGGGGTGGATGTCCTGCAGCTCGGCGGGGGGGAGTATTCCTGGGCGGGGAGAAAATCGATCGGCCGGGCCGGTGATGCGCGTTATGCATTATGGGCGGACCTGGCCGGGTTGGATCCCGAATGGGTGACCCCCACGCCCATGCCCACCGCGACACCGACCAACACTCCCACGGCGACCAGGAAATTCATACCAGCCAAGACGACCGAAGCGCCGCCGCCCGGAGTGGAACCCAGCGCGACGCCGGAAGCAACCGCGACGGAAGAAATCGTGCCGACAGATGTGCCTCAATCCACAAATGAGCCGACGGCCGAACCGACGTCAGCCTCTACAGGGTAATCAGCCGCTCTCCTTACGGCTCACAGAATAAGGAAAACGGGCGGGAGAACATCATCCCGCCCGTTTTTATCTCCGGGACCATCTGGTAATTGCGAGTGTCAAGCTAACATTATTTCACTCACCGTCAGCAGATTCTTCGCGGCTTATTCCTTCATCGCAAGAAAAACTCCTACGAAGAAATTCTTGTATACGCAGTCGATATTGGTAAACCCTGCTTCACCCAGCCAGCGAAGTTGATCCCCCAGAAGAGCATCCCGATCATATTCCATCCGCCGGTCGATGCTTTCCTGGATCTTTTTTTCCGACGGCTCCTTCTCGCGGACCTGGTTCAACCAGTGGTCCCAGTATAACCTCCGCACGTAGTCGGTTTCACCCCGGATCTGATCGACGTTGATGAAAATTCCCGGTTTCTTTAATATCGAAAATATCTTCCGGAAGAGATCCTGTTTTTCCTCGTGCGACAAGTGGTGAATGGACAGGCTGGAGATCACAAGGTCAAACTCGTGCGCCACCTGCAGCATTCGATAGTCGCCGATCGTGAATTCGAATTGCCGTGGATTGCCGCGAAACCGCTCCCGGGCCACATCGAGCATTTTATCGGCCACATCAACCAGGAGAAAACGGGCGGCGGGATATTTCTCCAGAACAAACTTGGAGAACAACCCCGTCCCGGCCCCCAAATCCAGGACCTCTATGGGTTTTGCCGTCTCGAATGGGATCAGTTCCTGTGCCGTCCGAAAGAGGTCTCCGTAATTCGGAAGCGCCTTTTTCATCCAATCGTCGTAGTAATCGATGGCGTCATTGAACGCCCTGTCAATCGTCATTTTAGCTTCTCGATCCATGAAGCCGCCCGCCCTTCGGGCGATTCGACTCCATCCCATCCGACCGCAGCCTCTCCATAAAGCGTTGGAAGCCCTCCTCCCGGTTGGTCCACAGCACGGTTGGCATTCCCACCCGGAGCGCGCCGTCAATATTGGCCGGCGAATCGTCCATGAACAGGCACCGCCCCGGCTCCACGCCCAGGCGCCGGGCCGCGCGCAGGTAAATTTCCGGGTCCGGCTTGCGCACGCCTTCCGCGCCCGAGGAAAGGATGACATCGAACGATTCGGACATTTTTAATTTTGCGTCGAAATGGGGGAAGGTCAGCCGCGTCCCGTTGTTGATGATCCCTAATTTATATTTGTTCCGCAATTCGGGCAGCAATCCCCACAACGGCGGATAGGGTTCGTATTTTTCCGGGATGCGCGATAATGCTTTCTCGAATGCCTCAGGATCGAGATTCAGCCCGGACATCGCCGCCTTCCGGAACGCGTCATCGTCCACCACCCCGCCGATCATATCGTCCACCGCGTCGACGGTTTTCTCCCCCGCATAATCGCCGCGCAGGAACAGCAGCACGCCCATGAAATCGAAGAGGATGGCGCGCAGTCCGGGATTTTGGCTTGTCATGTTCCGCCGATCCGCTCCGCGCAAACCATTTCGAACAGAACGGGCGATTCGCCGGCACCGTGGGCAAGGTTGCCGCAGGCCGTCACGAACAGCGCTTCGGCGAATTCACCATCGTACAGAAAATAATCCTTGTTACTTCCGTCGAAATTGTGATAACTCACCATACCGAAGGGTTGGCCGTACGGCCGCTCCTCGGACGCGACTGCATCCTTCTGCCGGGATTGCAGTTCCCCCGCCAATTTGCCGACCTCGAAAACGCCGGGTTTGACCGCCAGCCACTCCGGCAGCGCCCCATACGAAAGCAGTGCCTCGCCGTTTCCGCGGACGTTCAGCCGGGTCTCCCCATGCGGAAAATCGATGCTGATGCTTTCGATCGATTGGAATTCCGCCCGGCAGGCGGATAACGCCAGGATGGCGGCAATTCCCAAGGCGACGATCGCAATACGCGATTTCAAAAGAAGCGCTTCCTTTCCAGTGCCGCCTGCCCGAGCAGCTTTTTGGCGGACCCACAGCCTTGCCGAAACCATCCGCAAATTCTATCCGGCTTGTGAAACTTCGTCCGCGGCGCGCAGCCCGGAGTGCAGCGCTCCCTGTATCCAGCAGGGCCAGGGCGAGGTGTGCTCGCCGGCGAAATGAATCCGGCCCTCGGACCCGGCGGCATGCGCGAGCCGGGCGTAATCACCCACCCGCGTGATCGTGAACGCGCCCCGGGAATACGGTTCGTTCAACCACGACCAGGTTGCGGCGGTTTCGAAATCCGCGCGCACACCGGGGTGCACCTGATCGAACAGCCCGATCGACCGCTCGATCTGGGCTTGCGGCGTTTGCGCGGAGTATTCGCGCGCCAGGCGCTCGTAAATATACGACATCAGGATGCCGCGCGTGCCGGACTGATCGTGGGTCGGGCTCCACAGCTCCATCGGCTGGTCGACGGTTGCAAATCCGCTTAGTCCGTCCCGCTCCCACGGGCGCGCCCCGGTTTGCACAAAAACCCGCGCCACCGGCGAAAGGTACAGATTCCGGATCGCGGCCGCTTTCGGCCCGGTCCACTCCGGCCGGACTTCGATATCCCGCAGCACCGGGAAGGGAATGGTGCAGACGGCGCGATCGCCGGATTCCAATTGCTCGATTCCGCCGGCCGTAAAGGCAACCGTCACCCCGGCCGCGTTGTGTTCGATCCGCCGGACTTCCGCGCCGTAGCGGATGCAGCCCTCGAGCGCCCGCGCCATCGCGCGCGGGAGGAGATCGTTGCCGCCGCGGATCTTCCACATCCCCGGGGTAAAGCGGCTGACGGCGTCGTGCGCGAAGTCGAGCAGCGAATCGTCTTCGAAACCCTGCGCCAGGTACAGGATCGCATCCTTCGAGGCCCCCTGACGGCGCAGAAATTCGCCGAAGCCGACGTCTTTATACCGGTTGAATTCCGGGAACGGCCAGCCGCCATCCGCCAAGCCCCGGACTTCTTCCTGTACGGCTTCGAAATATAATTTCGAAAGGCCGCCGAAGCCGGCCGCGCACTCGCGCGGTGTAAACTCGACGCGCAGTCTGTTCAAGTCGGGGTCGCCGCCGCGGGGAACGATCTGCCGGGTCCCGCGCCAAAGGTAGACCTCCGCGCCGGATCGCGGCCAGAAGGGGTCCAGCGCGAGTTGGAATTTTTCCGCGTACGCGAGGGTGAGTTTATGCGTTGCCGGGATGCGCCCGGCGCCGGCTTCGGCGTAGAGGCCTCCAAAAAAAGGCTCGCGCAACGTGTGGATCCGGCCCCCCGGCCGCAAGCGTGCCTCAAGAACCGTCACCGCATGCCCCGCCTCGCGCAGCGAGAGCGCCGCCGCAAGTCCGGCGGCCCCGGCGCCCAAAATGAGGATCTTCATGGCTGCCGCCCGTCCGGGGGATTTTTACCAGGAAGAGGTCGTGGCCGGTCTTTGCGGTAAAGCCGGTAATGATTGCGGTTTAGCGTTGGCCTGAAAGCCATGAACTGAAAACCGTTTTTCTCCAATACCCGGATGGATGCCGCGTTCTGGGGATGCGCGAACGCATTGATTTCAGGTAAATCGAACTTGCCGAATCCCTGCTTGAGGGCCTCGCCAACCAATTCCGTTCCAAAACCCTTCCCCCACTGTCCGGGGTGGAAGAAATAAACGACTTCCACTCCCCAGCCCGGGTCGAACGGATCCACGCCCAACCCACCCCAACCGATTATTTTCGGATCGTTTCGGAGGAGGATCGTCCATGGTGAAAATCCGGTCTGTTTTTCCAGCGCAGCATACGCCTTAAACCGCTTTTCCGTCCCTTCGACCGAGGGGATGCAAACGGTGTATTTCATCGCGATCGGGTCGCTTTGGATCCGATGGAGCGGCTCGATATCTTCCTCCAATAAACTGCGCAATACCAGCCGTTCCGTTTCGATCACATCACGCATGGATTAACCTCGATTTTGCGCCGTCCATCGGGTGGCGGATCGGTCGGCGCCGGGTTCCCTCCGCGGGGAATCCGATTGCGCATTTTATCTTTTTACGGCGGGCCATGCGCATTACCGGATATTCTACACGAAACATTATTAGCGCGGTTTGGCGGATCTTGCGGCGGTTTGAGAATTACTTTGGGAAGCGCATGAAGCGGTTGGCGGGTGAGGCGGGATTCCCGCTCCCCATTTATCAATTAAGGGGCCGATAATCAGAAAATTGGAAAGCATCCGATTCATTCACATATAAGTAAATTATTGAAGAAGCCCCTGGATGATACCGTTGATAACGGCAATCGCTCCAAATATTATTCCGGCGAGGATATTACGTGCCCATACGCCCAGGCATAATGGAGGCAATAAGATGAAAAGCGTTCGACAATCCGTCTTGATCGCTTTGGGCTCCGTGTTCCTTCCGGGCCTGCTGCTCATAGCCTGCGGCTCGGCCACCGTCACCTCGCCGCCTGCCGTCGAATTGCCGACAAACACGGACCAGCCGGTGAATACGGAAGTACCTGCGATCACGGAAGTTCCCGGCCTGGGCTCCACCCGGGTATCTGAGATCGATGGGATGACCCTGGTCTTCGTGCCGGAAGGGGATTTCACGATGGGCAGCGACAGCAGCAGTTACGCCAATGAGCGGCCGGCCCACACGGTTTTTCTGGCTTCCTACTGGGTGGACCAGACCGAAGTGACCAACTCCATGTTCGAGGGCTTTGTCACCCAGACCGGCTATCAGACCGAGGCCGAAAAGAAGGGCACATCCCGCGGTTACGATACCGTCACCGGTAAGTCGGTGCCAAACGAGGTCGCGGACTGGGAACACCCGCAGGGGCCGGATTCCAGCCTGGCGGGTTTTGCGGAACATCCGGTGGTGCATGTTTCATGGAACGATGCCCTGGCGTATTGTGAATGGGCAGGGCGCCGCCTGTTGACCGAAGCCGAATGGGAGAAAGCCGCGCGCGGCACAGACGGCAGAACGTTTCCCTGGGGCAGCGACTTTGATGGGACACTCCTTAATTCCGCGGACGCCAAACTGGGAGCGGGCCGGGGCGATAGCAGCTTCGATGACGGTTTTCAGCTTTCCGCGCCGGTTGGAAATTATCCTCTGGGCGCCAGCCCGTATGGAGTATTGGACCTGGTCGGGAACGTATGGGAATGGGTGAATGACTGGGTCGATGAGGCTTATTACAAGACCTCGCCTTCCGCCAATCCCGGCGGACCGGCTTCCGGCGAGTATCGGGTCGTGCGCGGCGGCTCCTGGCACGACCCCGAAGACGGCAACCGGGCGGCTTACCGCGGCTGGGCCACCCCCGGGGATACCGATATCACCCTCGGGTTCCGTTGCGGGCTCACGCAATAACATCCCTCCCTCACCCCTAACCCCTCTCCCAACATAAGCCGGGAGAGGGGTTGAGGCAAGGGAGGGGCTTTGCGCCCCATTTAAAAATCAGTAAATGATTGAGAAACCCCCCGGATGATACGGTTGATGAGTGCAATTGTGAAAAAATATTCCGGCGCAGATTTCACGTTCCCACCCGCTCAGGCACAATGGAGGCAGGAAGATGAAGCGCGTTTTCATAATTCCGACGAAAGTAGCTGTTTTGTTGATCATCCTGTCGATATTTACCTCGGGTTGCACCCTCTTCGATGACATTGCGGCGGCCCTCGGCCGGCTGTGTGCCGCCCCGGTTTTCGTGGTGACCACCACGGCCGACACGGCCGACGGCTTGTGCACGTCCGACGATTGCTCGCTGCGGGAAGCCGTTCAGATGTCCAATTCCTGCGCGGGCATACAGACCATCAGCATCCCGGCCGGCACCTATGCCCTGACCCGTCTCGGAGCGGGTGAAGATGCGGCCTCGACCGGCGACCTGGACATCACCGACAGCGTCCAAATCCTGGGCGCGGGCAGCCCCACCGTGGACGGCAACCGCACCGACCGGGTCTTCGACGTGCTCGCCGGGACAACCGTGGACATGACCGGGTTCACCATCCGGCACGGCCAATCGGATGACGGCGGCGGGATCCGCAGTCATGGAATCCTGCGCCTGCACAGAATGACCCTGCAGGAAAACGTGGTCACGTCGCCCGCGGATCCCACCGCCCCCGGCCCTACCGGCGGCGGGGGCGCCATCCTGAGCGAAAGGGACGGCACCCTGCTTCTGGAAGAGAGCGTTGTGATCGGCAACAGCGCCTACCAGGGCGGCGGTATCGCAGCCTATCCCAACGCAACCACATCCCTTCCGCGCTCCCTGGTGGACATCCGTGACACGGTCATTGCCGAGAACAGCGCCGCTTCCGCCGGCGGCGGCCTGTTCCTGTACGTCTCGATAACGGTGACCCTCACCAACGTGGTGATCCGCGATAACACCGCCGTCAGCGACCGCGGCAACGGCATCTGGAACGGAGCCTTGCTGAACCTGGACTATGTCCACATCTACGGCAATCGCGGCGGCATCTACGGCGGCGGGATTTACAATTATTTTGCCGGTCATCTGACCGCGTACCACTCGCTGATCGAGAATAACCTTTCCCGTTTCGGAGGCGGCGTTTACAGCGAGGGCGATGCGACCTTCGTTCAAAGCGCCATTGTCCATAACCGGGTCGAGCGCGGCCTGGGCGGCGGGCTCTTCAATGCCGGTACGGATGCCTTTTTGAGCGTAATAAATTCAACGGTCAGCGGAAACTGGGGAGATGGGATCATCAACACCGGCAGTCTCTTGATGGGGTTCAGCACCGTCGCCTATAACACTGGAGTAGGGGTGAGTTCCTGGTTCCCTTCCACGGTCCATAATTCTATCCTGGCCGGTAACGCGGGCGGGGATTGCGATGGCGGGATCGTCCTGGAACGATTCAATATCGAAAGCACTGATACCTGCGGCTTTAACGAAACCGGCGACCTGGTCAATACGGATCCTCTGCTTATGCCGCTGGCGATGAACGGCGGCCCGACACCCACCTACGCCTTGGGCGTGGCGAGCCCGGCGATCGATTCGGCCGACCCCGAGCTGTGCGACAGCGCCGCGGCCGATCAGCGCGGTGTGGACCGCCCGCAAGGCCCGCAATGCGATCGAGGCGCCTACGAATTCGAAGGTGCACCCACGCCGCGGGCGACCTCCACCCCGACCCGTGCCGCGGCAATTCCCCCGACCCTCGCGCCTTCCCTCACCCCGACATCCACCGGGGCGTCCGCCGGGTTGAGTTTCCTCCTGCCCAAGTTCTCGACCGATCATTTCTATTATTACAGCGCGGCCTGCGGTCCGGAGCAGGTAACGCTGCAGATCGGCGTTTCCGATCCCGCCCAGGTTTTCAGCATGGGCCTCTTTGTCCGCTCGGTGGAAAAAAGCAGCAACACCCCCAGCGCTTGGAGCGGCGGGTTCGCGATGATCCCGGCCGGCGGGGGATTTTATTCCTTTACCCTGTTGTCGGAGGATGTCCCGGGTTATAACGCTTTCGCCGAGGCCTGGCTCCAGTACCAGTTCGTTGCCAACGACAAGGACGGCAACCCAATCCTGCGCAGCGCCGTCTTCGGCGACATCACGCTCTCCCGCTGCGATAAAAAATAGGCCCTTCGGGGCCTGATTCGCCGGAAGAAAGGCTGCCACAAAAAGCACAAAGGGCACAAAGAATTCTGAAAAATTGTCTTTGTGCCCTATGTGTTCTTTGTGGCCGACCTTGCCTTCTCCAATCACGAATCACCGCCTGGAAAAACTCCATGCGGTTGCCGATAGGTCGATGATGCCGTCGGCTCCAACTAATCAGGGTTTTTCCGGAAGCCGGTATTTCCATCCCAGGGCGTTTTCATACAAGCCTGCATCCCGCGTCACAAAGATAAGCGCACCACCCTCGGCGAGATAGCTTTCCGGCTGGAGCCGTTCCAGTTGCAGCCAGAACCGCTGCAGGAGGCCGTGCCGTTCAATGTCCGCGGCATAATACCGGAGCTGGAAACAGTCGTAGTTGATGAAAACTTCGGGGGGATCGATTTCCCTGCGGGCGGGAAGGATGTACCACTCGTCGTATTGATCGCGCGGAAGATCGTCCGGTTGGGTGATCTGCGGGCTGTACGCCAGTCCGGATTTCAAAGACCAACCTTTAATTTTCAGATCGTCCGATGGAATAAAAGGACCGCTGTCGAAGGAGGTGATGATCACGAACTTGCCGGCGACGATCCGGGGGACGGCCGAGACCAGCTCTCCCAGAAACTGGGAGTTCCACACGATCCACTGATATTCCCCGCGGCGTCCGGTGATCATCACGCTTCCTTGTGGACCCATTTCAGGGAGATCTCAGTACATGGGTTGCACCGATGAGATCCGATTACACTGAAGATTATATATAGTTTTGATCAATTCGATGATTTCCGCGTATTTTGCTATACGTTCCCTCTGATCTCCGCCATATACTTGGCCCCGCAGCGGTGACATACAGCGAGCGGCTGATTGCGGCGATAGGCGCGGAAGGCTTCGGCCCGCGGGCCGTTCCACAATTCGGCGATCGTCGACCCGCGCACATTCCCGATCGCATAGTCCGGAAAATCCACGCAGAAATTCGCCTCCCCGGCCGGCTGAATATCGATCAGTTTTTCCACGTTGGCGCAGGAAACGGATCCGACCGGCGTCACCGCGTCGCCGAACCAGGTGCGGTATTCGTCTTCCGACATCGGGAAATACGGGTAATCCGTTATCCCGCGCAGGCCGGAACGATACGCGCGTAATTCCCCCAGAAACGCATCCGCATCCACCCCGCTCTGCTCATGATGAAATCCGCGCCAGGCGAATGCCTTGCAGCCGAATGTTTCCACCAGCTCCGCTTCGTATTTTTCGCCGACCGCCCGCGGGATGAAATAATACGCGACGATGCAAATGGATTCTATCCCCAGGCTTCGGGCCACTTCGGGGATTTGACCCAGCGCCCGGTAGGAATACGGGCTGATGGTGAAGGTGATCGATTTGGAGAGCGCCGCCCCCTGTTTCTTTTCCTCTTCCGCAATCCGCGCCAACCCGACCCGCAGCAAACGGAAAGTGCCCTTCACCCCCCTCACCTCATCGTGGATCTCCTCCGGGCCGTCGACCGATACGGTGAGATGCATATTTCCGATGCGGACGGCATCCGCGGCGTATCGGGCGAGCCGGGTGCCGT
>CAZYSF010000087.1:0-17776 GCA_964649635.1 uncultured Anaerolineales bacterium
TTCCTCCGTCGCAGCCTGTGTGATGAGTGGGAATTATCCCCCAACGCGGGTTCCTGTCAAGACCCGACGATGGACAATGGACCATGGACGATGGACGATCGGAAAACTGATGATAGACGATGCCGGCTCCGAGCGTCTTTACGGGGGGGCCGCTATCGGCTGTGTTCCACGGAGGAAGTATTCGATGTTCGATGGTCGAACCATCGATAATTGCCCAGCGATCCTTCCCCTCACCAGAATAGAGAGGATGAGTTATGGAATGATGTATTATAACGATATGTAGTAAGATACTGTTGTAAAATGGGGTAAAGATGAGAAAAGGAAAAAAACAATTACTAATCCTATCGGTTTTCCTGATGCTATGCGTTCCATCTTGCGGAGTGGAACAAAAAAGCACTCTGAATATCAATACAAATTTTCCTCCTTCGATGCATAATGGGTCTCCCAGTCCAAAACGACCCATTACTACCCCGTCATTATCTGTAAATTCTGAAACCCCATTGATAATCCCAACGCCTATTGAAGGAACGAATAGAACCGAAGCCGGCCCTATTCTATCTCTAGCTATCGATCCATCGACGCCGACTACGATATATGCGGGAACAGGCGGCGGCGTTTTTACAAGCATTGATGGCGGCGGGTATTGGAATGAAGTAGGTAACGACATGAATATGAATATTGTATACGCCTTAGCAATTGACCCATCCGAACCCTCGACTATATATGCTGGAGATTATAATGATGGAATTTATAAAAGCGAGAATGGCGGAAAGAATTGGAAAATGATAAATGATGGGTTAACCGAAACCGGAGTGGGAACAATTATTATAAATCCAATAGCAACGGAAATTCTATATGCCGGAACCATCGACGGCGTGTTTAAAAGTATTGATGGCGGTGCGCATTGGGTGGAAAAGGACAATGGAATTACTGAGTTCAATATTTCTTCCCTCGCGATAAATCCATCAAATCCCGAGACAATATTTGCATGTACGGGCGCGGGTTCCGGAGAAGTTTTTAAAACTCTGGATGGCGGAGATACATGGGAGATCGTCGATATCGGAAGGAATTCATTCGTGATTAATGATATTGCAATTGATCCCGTAAATTCGGAAATTATATATTTGGCGGCAAACACCGAATTGCTGAAGAGCACAAATGGCGGGGTAAGCTGGACAAAGTTGAATATCCCCTCCTCCATGCATGTAATTAATAAGCTAGCGATTGACCCGCTTTCCCCTGGTATCCTCTACGCTTCAGGATCCCCGGGGATAATAGTGAAAAGCGTAGACGGAGGAAAAAGCTGGAGATTAATCAATACAGGACTTGGCGATACAGCGATTACGGCAATCGCGGTAAATCCTATTTCATCGTCCATCCTTTTCTTGGGAACATGGGACAACGGAATATTTAAAACTGAGAATGGCGGAAATAATTGGAACATGTCTCATGCCGGAATGGTGAATCAGGATGTGTGGGATTTGGAAATCGACCCGGCGAAAACTTCCACAGTCTATGCGGCGGTCTCTGATTGGTATGGCGGCGGTGGTGTTTTTATAACCAATGACAGTGGTGCGAATTGGAGGGCGGGTAAAGACGGTCTTTCCGAAGGCAAGGTAACAGATTTGGAGATTAATCCAATAATCCCGTCAATAATTTACGCGGGGACCAAAGCAGGAATATATAAATCCATTGATGGCGGCGGGAATTGGATTGCGGCAAATAATGGCCTTGGTGGAATCTCAATTACATCAGTGTCCATCGACCCTGTATCTCCATCCAATATATTCGTTGGAACTGAAGGTCAAGGCGCCTATAAAAGTGAAAACGGCGGAGAAAGCTGGAAAGCGATAAATAATGGATTAACAGATAATACCATCCTTGATATTCTAATTAGTCCACTCGATCCTAATACTCTTTTTGCAGGAAGTTCTGGTGAAAACGGTCTTTTTAAAAGCATTGATGGCGGCGAAAGATGGTTTCCGCTAAACTTGGGAATATCCGGAAAATATAAATTTGTTCATGACTTGGATATTAATCCCTATGATGCCAATATTCTATATGCGGCTTGTTATGGCTTATATCGGTCTTCCGACGGCGGTATTAGTTGGATAAATATGACAATCGATGCTCATCAATCCTCTCTCTCTGTAAATACCATCTTGGTCGATCCGACCAATCCGAACAATCTCTATATCGGAACAAATAATGGTGTTTATAAAAGCAATAACGGTGGAGACTCCTGGATCACAATGAACAATGGGCTGCTACCTGGATATAAAAAAAATAAAAATGGAACTCTACAAATAGTCAATTATCCATCTTTGGCAATTAATCCATCGGCTCCTGCTATCATATATACAGGTTTGCATCCAGGTGGTGTTTATAAAAGCATAGATGGTGGGTATTTTTGGAGCCCTGTGAATTCCGGGCTGTGACATGATTGAAGATCTGCCTTGAACAAACGATGAGTGACCATCGGAAAATCAAACCGAGGACGATGTTGTCCCTGAGTGTTTTTTCGGGGGCCATGGCCGAATAGGGAATTTAGATGGATCCGTGCAGCCGGAATAAAAAGCCGCCTCTCATCGAGAGGCGGCCATCTTCCTTCGGTTGCGCGATCTTCATCATCGACAATTATCGGCCATCGTCTATGGTCTATCGTCGGATTTTCCCCATCGTCGATGGTCCATGGTCTATGGTCGACCTTACGATCGTCGATGGTCGATGTCGATCGTCGAATTTCATCTGGCTGGCCGATCGTCGATCGTCGCCCTCACCCCTTCTCCACCCGTTCAAACTGGCTGTTGTAGAGTTCGGCGTAGAAGCCGCCGCGCGCCAGAAGTTCCTCGTGCCTGCCTTGCTCTACAATGTCGCCGTTATTCATCACCAGGATCCGGTCCGCATTGCGGATGGTCGAGAGGCGGTGGGCGATGACGAAGCTGGTGCGGCCTTTCATCAGGCCGTCCATCGCCTTCTGGATCAGCACCTCGGTGTGGGTGTCCACCGAGCTGGTGGCTTCGTCCAGGATAAGGATCGACGGATCGGCGAGTATCGCCCGGGCGATCGTCAAGAGCTGCATCTGGCCCTGGGAGATGTTGGTGGTTTCTTCGTTGAGGACCATGTTGTAGCCGTCCGGCTGGGTGCGGATGAAATGGTCCGCGTGCGCGGCCCGCGCGGCGGCGATGACCTCGTCGTCGCTGGCCCCGGACCGGCCGTAGCGGATGTTTTCCATCAGGCTGCCGTTGTAGAGCCAGGTATCCTGCAGCACCATCCCGAACTGGCGGCGCAGGCCGTCGCGCGAAAATTCACGGATGTCGTGGCCGTCCAGCAGGATGGCGCCGTCGTTCACGTCGTAGAAGCGCATCAGGAGCTTCACCATGGTGGTCTTGCCGGCGCCGGTCGGGCCGACGATGGCGATCTTCTGGCCGGGCTCAACCGTGGCGTTGAAGTCGTTGATGATGATTTTGGAGGGCTCGTATCCGAAGTGGACATCCTTGAACTCCACGCGGCCGAGCACCCGCTCCGGCCGGATCGGCCGGGCGGCTTCGGGCGTTTCCTCCGCTTCGGCCAGGAACTGGAAAACGCGCTCGGCCGACGCGGCGGTTTGCTGGAAGACGTTGGAGATGTTGGCGATCTGCATGATCGGCTGGGTGAAGTTGCGGACGTACTGAATGAAAGCCTGGATGTCGCCGAGGGAGATCATGTTCCGGACCGCGAGGTACCCGCCCAGGATGCAGATGGCCACGTATCCCAGGTTGCCGACGAAGTTCATGATCGGGAACATCATTCCCGAAAGGAACTGGGATTTCCAGGCTGAGTCGAAGAGGGTGTTGTTGAACCCGTCGAACTTCTCGACGCTTTTTTCCTCGCCGTTGAAGGCTTTCATCACCACGTGCCCGCCGTACATCTCCTCTACGTGCCCGTTGAGATGGCCGAGGTAATCCTGCTGGCGTTTAAAGTAGATCTGCGAGGCGCTGACGATCAGGCCGATGATCAGGAGCGAGATCGGGAGCATGGCCAGCGCCACCAGGGTCATCGGCCAACTGATGGAAAGCATCATCACCAAAACCCCGATCACCGTGGTCACGGACGTGATGATCTGGGTCAGGCTCTGGTTGAGGGTCTGGCTGACCGTATCGACGTCGTTGGTCACCCGTGAAAGGATCTCGCCGTGGTTGGTGCCGTCGAAGTACCGCAGCGGCATGCGGTTGATCTTTTGGGAGATATCCTTGCGGAACTGGTAGGTGATTTTCATCGAGACGTCCGACATGATCCAGCCCTGGACGTACGCAAACAGGGTGGAGATCAGATACAGGCCGAGCGTCAGCAGGATGATATTGCCGATGTAGGTGAAATCGATCGTGCCGGTCCCGGCGATCTGGGCCAGGACGCCTTCGAACAGCTTGGTCGTGGCCCGGCCCAGGATCTTGGGCCCGACGATCGAGAAGATCGTTGAGGCGATCGCGAATACGATCACGACGAGTATAGGGATCCGGTACTGGCCAAGGTATTGGATCAGCTTGGCCATCGTGCCCCGGAAATCCCGCGGCTTTTCGCCTTTCATCATCGCCATCGGGCCGCCGCCCATGGGTCCGCGGCCGCGGCCGCCGCCCAGCGGTCCGCCGGGGGCGGATCCCCGGGAAGCGGCGGGGGGTGCTCCATGCATCATCATGACAGTTCCTCCTTGCCCAGCTGCGCGGCGGCAATGCCCCGGTAGACTTCGCAGCTCTCCATCAGTTCGGCATGCGTTCCCTTGCCGGCGATCTTGCCCTCATCGAGTACGATAATCTGTTCGGATTGCATGATCGTGGAAAGGCGCTGGGTGACGATCAGCAGGGTGCTCGCCCCGGTTTCCGCTTTAAGCGCCTTGCGCAGGGCGGAGTCGGTCTTGAAGTCGAGCGCCGAGAAACTGTCGTCAAAAATGTAGATGGGAGCCTTCTTCACCAGGGCGCGGGCAATCGACAGGCGCTGCTTCTGCCCGCCGGAGACGTTCGTTCCGCCCTGGGCGACCTCCATCCCCATCCCCTCGGGGGCGGCGTTGATGAACTCCGACGCCTGGGCGATCCCGGCGGCGCGCATCAGCTCATCCGGGGTCGCATTCGGATCGGCGTACTGCAGGTTGCTTTCGATCGTTCCGGAAAAGAGGTTGCTTTTTTGCGGGACATAGCCGATCCTGTCGCGCAGGTCGTGCTGGGTCACCGCGCGGATGTCCACTCCGTCGATGGTGACCGTGCCTTCGCTCACCTCGTAAAAGCGCGGGATCAGGCTGACGATCGTCGATTTTCCTGAGCCGGTCGTGCCGATAAAGGCGGTGGTCTGCCCCGGCCGGGCGGTGAAGGTGATGTTGTGGAGGACGTCCTCCTCGGCGCCCGGGTAGCGGAAGCACACGTCGCGGAACTCCACCTCGCCCCGGAACGGTTCGGGGAAGCGCTTCGGGCTTTCGGGATCGCGGATCGACGGCTTGGTATCAAGCACATCGGCCACCCGGTCGGCCGAAACGGCCGCCCGCGGCAGGATGATGAACATGATCGAGACCATCAGGAAGGAGAACACGATCTGCATGGCGTATTGCATGAAGGCCAGCATGTCGCCGACCTGCATCTTCGATTCGGCCACCTGGTGCGCGCCGACCCAGATGATCAGCAGCATCACCCCGTTCATGACCATCATCATCACCGGCATCATCACCACCATGACCCGGTTGATGAACAGCATCGTGGCGGTCAGGTCCTGGTTGGCCTTGTCGAAACGCTTTTCCTCGAACGGCTGCATGTTGAAGGCGCGGATGACCATCATGCCCGAGAGGTTTTCGCGGGTCACCAGGTTCAGCCGGTCGATGAGTTTCTGGATGCTTTGGAATTTGGGCAGGGCGATTACAAAGACGGTCAGGATCAGGCCGAGCAGCACGATCACCGCCAGGGCGATGATCCACCACATGCCGGCGCTTTTCCCGATCGCGCGGATGACGCCGCCGACGCCGATGATCGGGGCATAGATGACCATGCGCATCACCATGATGACCACCATCTGGATCTGGGTGATGTCGTTGGTCGAGCGGGTGATGAGCGAGGCGGTGGAAAATTTGTCGAACTCGGTGCTGGAGAAACCTTCCACCCGCTGGAAGACCGACCGGCGCAGGTCGCGCGCCACCCCGGCCGCCGTGCGGGCCGAAAGATAGCCGACCACGATGGTGCACGCTCCCGAAAGCAGGGTCAGGAGCAGCATCAGGATCCCCACCCGGATGATGTAGTCCGTCTGCAGCTTTTCGGTGTTCATCCCCAGTGCGGCGTATTCCGCTTTAACGGCGGCTACCGCCGTCTGGTTGATCATGCTTTCCCCAAGGGCGGAGAAGTTGGCGTCCATGGCGGCGGTTATTTTGGCAAGCTGTTCGGCGGGAAGTTTGGCCAGCAGGGCGAACAAATCCATGCCGGGCGGCAGCTTGGAAAGATCAAAGCCGAACGCCTGGGCCATGGCGGCTTTAGCGGGGTCGGCCAGGACCTGTTTGATGGCGGTTACGGCCAGGAAGCCCCTGCCCATGACCGGGTTGAGTTTCTTGATTTCCGCGGCGTCGACGGATTTCAGAATGTAAAGGGACTCATCCGCAAGGGAGGGATACTCCGCGAGATATTTTTCGTAGTCGGGCGAGGATTTTTCCATCAGGGTGTAGCTGCCCAGCACGAACTCCTTGTCGGGCGCGTTCAGAAAGATGGCCAGCTTGTCCATCTCGCTTTGGCGGATCGCCCTGGGAACCGCGTTTTCCACGCCGCCCTGCTGGATGCCGATGTTGACGATCTTGGACATGTAATCCGGCAGCGCCAGGTCCGCGTTGGCTTGAACGAACAGCAGGCCAACCGTGATCAGAATCAGCAACAGGTAAGGTTTCAAATATTTGAGAATGCGGATCATGATTTCCCTGCTCCTTGAATTTGAACTTTCGCTTCCGCCATCACGCTGCGGGATCGGGCCACGCGTGCTTCTCGTATTCGCCGGTCTTCTCCGCCAGCAGCCGCAACGCCGCCGTGATCTGTGCCTGTTCCTGCGGGGTCAGAAGGTCGACCACATGGATAATCCAGCCCTGCCGGGCGCGGATGCCGTCCAGGAGAAGTTTGCGGCCCTTCTCGGTCAGGACGAGTTTTTTGGCGCGGCGGTCGTTCGGGTCCTCGGTCCGGCGGATAAATTCCTGCTGGACCAGGGTTTCCAGCATCTGACTTGCGGCGGCGTTGGTGATGTTCAGTTCGCCGCTGATATCGGACACGCTGCAATCGCCCCTGCGGATCCGGAATAGCGCCCCGATCTGCGGCATCGATACGCCTTTTTCCCTGGAGAAAAGGAGGAAATTGCGCATCGAGTTCCGCATGAAGACGCCGGCCCATTCTTGCATCGCGGCTAAAAAAAGATCGCTCGCGGTCATAGGTTAACCTTTCTAAATAGTTAAGAGCGCTAAATAATAAGGCCGGCTTTGGGAAAAGTCAAGCTCATTTTAAGCGGTAAATATGGAGAAGTGATGGGGGTCGTATAAGAATCCGCGAAGGGCACGAAGAAAGACCGGAAGTGCACAAAGGTTTTAACAGGGTGTTGAAAAAGGAATTAACAGATGTCATTGCGAGCGACCGGAGGGAGCGAAGCAATCTCCCCCTTCGGAAAAACAAGGAGATTGCTTCGTCGCTTCGCTCCTCGCAATGACATCCTCAGCCTTTTCAACACCCTGTTAATAAAAAATCCTTCGTGTCCCCCGGCCCACACCAACCGGGGCGGGCTTCGTGGAAGGCTTAAAAGGAATTGACGGCGTCGACCACCTGCTGGAGTTCGTCCTCGCGCATGCCGGGGAAGAGCGGCAGGGTCAGGACTTCCCGTGCCGCCGCTTCGGTTTCCGGCAGGCTTTCGGAAAAGCCGGCCAGGTTGGAAAAACCCGGATGCAGGTGGACCGGAAGGGGAAAGTGGATCGCGGAGCCGATCCCGCGCGCCGCCAGATGCGCGCGCAGCGCGTCGCGGCGCGGATGACGGACGACGTAGGTGTGGTACACGTGCACCGAATCCGGCGCGGCGTACGGGATCGTCAGGTCTTTTCCGGACAGGCGGCGGTTGTACAGGTCCGCCAGCCTGCGGCGTTCGGCGTTCCATGCATCCAGCCGGCGCAGTTTTACCCCCAGAATCGCCGCCTGGATTTCATCCAGCCGGCTGTTCAACCCTTTGCGCCGGCTGACGCGGCTGGCATCCCAGCCGTACTGCCGGATCTGGCGTGCCCGCTCGGCCAGCTGCGGATCGCCGGTGACCACGGCTCCGGCGTCGCCGTAGGCGCCGAGGTTCTTGGTGGGGTAAAAACTGAATGTGGCGATCCGCCCCCAGGCGCCGACGCTTTTTTCGCGGTATCGCGCACCGTGCGCCTGCGAGCAATCCTCGATCACCGGCAGGCCGCGGCGCCCGGCGACCTCCAGGATCGGCTCGAGATCGGCGGGCTGGCCGTATAAATGGACCGGGAGCAGCGCGCGCGTGCGCGCCGTGCAGGCGGCGGCGATCCGGTGGGGATCCATGGTGAAACGGCGCGGATCGATGTCGACCGGAACCGCGCCGGCTCCGGTCAGTTCAATCGCGGCGATGGTGGCCGGGGAGGTGTGCGAAACGGTGATCACCTCGTCCCCCGGACCGATTCCGCACGCCAGCAGGGCGACTTGCAGCGCATCCGTCCCGGAGCCGACGCCGAGCGCGTAAGAAACCCCGCAGTATGCGGCGAAGGCGTTCTCGAACGCCTCCACTTCCGCGTTCAGGATGAATCGCGACCGGTCGAGAACCCGGGCGATCGCCGCCTCGATTTCCGGGCGGATGCTTTTATCCTGCCGGGTAATATCCACCACGGGGATCATCGCGCCGTCACCAATAGTGTTCGCCGTGCTGCCGGTAGTATTCGAGGGTGGCGCGCAGGCCGACCTCAAGCGGGGTGATGGGTTCCCACCCGAGTTCCAAATGAATTTTGGAAATATCGGATACAAACGAGCCGATGTCGATCCGCTTCCGGCCGGCCGGGAAGGGGATGAACCGGAAGTTTCCTCCGCCGTGGATCCCGATCAGCTTTTTCGCCAGATCCAGCAGGGTGATGGATTCCGGTCCGCCCACGTTGAGGACCTGTCCTTCGACCCCGGGATGCCGGGCGGCCAGCAGGAGCGCATCCACCAAGTCCTCAACGTATAACAGGTCGCGCTGCTGACGGCCGTCCCCGTAAACGGTGATATCCTCGCCGTGCAGGAGTTGCCGGATCCACAGCCCCAAAAAGTTTTTCAGCCCGTCCTTCACCCGCATCCGCGGCCCGTACACGTTGGTCATCCGCAGGACGACCGATCGCAATCCGTAGACGTGATGATAGAGGATGTGATAGCGCTCGGCCGCCAGTTTGTGAACCGCGTTGACGTCCACCGGATTGACCGGATGGTCTTCATCGACCGGCAGGTAGCGCGGCGGTCCGTACACCTGGCGGGTGCCGGCGAAGAGGATTTTGGCGCCGGGGTTTTCCCGGCGGCAGATTTCAAGGAAAGAAAGCTGGCCGCGGACATTGATATCCAGATCGGCGAGCGGATCCTCCATGCTTTGGACATGGCCGACCTGCCCCGCGAGATTAAAAATTATTTCCTGCCCCCGGACCGCGTCGGCGGTTGCAGCCGCGTCCCGCAAATCGCCGGCCAGCACCCGCAGCCGCTGTTCGCAGCCGGATATATTAAAAGGATTTCCGCCGATCCCGGCCGGCAGGGAATCCAACAGGGTCACCTCCGCGCCGAGGTCCGCCAGCCGGCGGGCGAGGGTGCTGCCGATGAATCCCAGCCCTCCGGTGATGAGGAGGCGCCTGCCGGCGAAATCCTTTTCGATCGAGGGCATGTTCATGGCCGGCCTTTGCGCAGGACGAGTTGGATCCACAGCGCCGCGAGGTTTTTCGCCATCCCCAACAGGCGGCGGGGACGGAAGAATTGCGAATCCCCGTAACTGCGGAAATGATGGCTGACCGGCACTTCCGCAAACCGGTATCCGGCGTCCTGAAAGCGTTTGACAATCTCCAGCCCGATCGTCCCGGAGGTGCTGGTGAGCGGGACGGTATCGAGGATCGCGCGGCGGAACAGCCGGAAATCGCAATCCACATCCCGCAGCCGGAACCCGAACAGGATCCGGGCGGTGTGATGATACATCCGCCCGAGGACGGTACGGTACCACGGATCCTGGCGGGCGGTTTTATAGCCGTTCACCACGTCCACACCCTCGGCGACGGCGTTCACCAGGAGGCCGACCTCCAGCGGATTGTATTGGGCGTCGCCGTCGGTGTAGAAAATCCAATCCTTGGCGGCGGCGGAAAAACCGGCGCGCAGCGCGCCCCCGTACCCGAGCGGCTGGTCGTGGGTGATTACGCGCAATTCGGGCAGCGCGCCGGTGAGTTCAGCCAGGACCTGGGAAGTGTAATCCCGGCTGCCATTGTCCACGACGATGATTTCATACTCCGCGGCCGCTTTGCGCAGCGCCGCGCGCACCGTCCAGATCATGCTCGCGATCGTCCCGCCGTCGTTCATGGCGGGGAATACCGCGCTGATGCCGGACAGGCGGGTGGGCGCGCTCAAAGTTTGATCCCTGCGCCGAAGATGCTCAGCCCGAACGGCATTCCGAAGCGCGTCATCCACGGCGCCTCCGCCGCGAGGACACGGGCCAACAGGCCGTTGAAGGCGCCCACGCGCAGCGCGAGATCGGATTGCGCCCGGGCCGGGGGAAATAGCCGCTCGCCGAATACCTTCAGCATCGCGGCGGGCAGCAAGGCCGCGTTGGCATAGGTTACATGCTCGATCCGAAACCCGCTTTCACGCAGAAGAAACTCCACTTCACCACGCGTATACCGGTGGCGGGTGTGCACGACCTGATCGTGCGCGCGGCGCATCCAGGCAAAGGCCGGCAGGCGGAGCAGCAGCCGTCCGCCCCGCGCGAGGACGCGGTGAAATTCCCTGAGGGCATCCATGTCGGAAGGCACCGCCTGTTCATACAGCACGTCGAATGAAGTCACCAGATTGAAAGTGCCCCCTTGATACGGGAGGCGCGTTACCGTTGCCCGCGCCAGGCGCGCGGCGCCCCGCCGCCGGCAGAAACGCAGGGCTTCCACGGCGAGATCCATTCCCCACACCGTTCCGTAGCGGGCGAGGTAGGTGGTCATGGCCGCTCCTGTCCCGCAGCCGGCGTCTAGAATGCGGATCGGCCCGTTTTTTTTATACCAACGGTCCAGGAATGCGCAGGTGATCGCCGCCATCCCGCGGTACCACCAGTGGCGGTCTTCCACAGCGTACATCAGCTCGTATTCGCGCGGATCCATCCGGATGGCGCCCGCCTATGGCACGTGATACGCGAGCAGGAAGAGGGTTTGACAATCGTAGAAGGCCTCCAATCTGCCTCCCGGATGCTCACGAATCCAGGCATACAATTCGGGGATACGATCCGGAGAGGCGATCAGGATTTCACCGCTGACCGGATTCACGGTATCGATCGAATCCGCGAGATTGGTGACGAGCCGGCCGCGGCTGATAAATTCGGTCGAGGGATGCGTGCCGGAACGGAAAGTGTCATCGCTGAGGAGATAGACGGGCTCCGCGGGCGGAAGGGTGACCAGGTATCTTCCCAGGTAGGAGGCAAACCGGGTCTGCCGGTCGCCGCCGTACCGGCATTTGCCGGCGAAATCGACGAAGTAGGTCCACTGATTGAAGGCGAAAAGGCAGATCAGGATGAAAGCGGTCACCCCGGCGTAGGTGGCCCTGGTCCGGCCCCAATCCGCCCCAATGGAGTTCAGGGCGGTGTCCAAACCGATCGCGGCCAGCAGGATCGCGGCCGGGAGGATCATCAACACCCGGTAGGAATCCGCGGTTGCGGGGATGGAGAACAATCCGATCGCGAGCGGTCCGACCCAGAAATACCCGTTCAGGAGGAGATTGTTGATCGAACGCGTCCTCCATAGCGAGATTCCCAGCCCGATGAGGAAGAACACACCGGTGAAGAGGCTGAGGACCGGAATCAGGGAGCCATAGTAATCGATCGCCGGATAATAAATGAGGGAAAGAAATGCATGCGCCACCCTGTCCGATAGGATCTGGACGGCGCTCTGCCCGGTCGCCTGCATTTGCTGCGCCAGCCAGCCGGATTGGAGAGTGCCTTCCAGGTTCAGGCGTTCGAAGAAATCGGCGGGGTGGGTTGCGGCGTATACCGCCTCCGGAAGCAGCATCAGCGCCAATCCGCCCCAGAAGGCCGCGAAGATGCGGCCGGCCTGAGGGAATGATTTCCGGAAGAACAGCACCACCAGGATGCAAAAAACCACCAGCATGCCGGAAAAAATCTGCGGCGTGAGATATATGGTGAAATGCATCCCCAGAAGGAGGCCTCCGGCCGCCGCCCGCAGGAGGCTGTTTTTCTGCAGTGCGCTCAGAATGAGATATAACTCCAGCGGCACCAGCCACGTGTCTTGAATGTAGCCGACACCCACCGTGCGGCTGAAATTCAGGTGCGTGTGCGACATGGCCAGCAGGATGATGGCCAGGAGCGCAATCCGCTTCCCGGCGATCCGGCGCGCGAAGAGATACAGCGCGGGAATCGCGAGGGTTCCGGCGATGGCCGGCATCAGCCGCAGGGAAAGCGGGTTGGCGCCCAGAACCAGCATCCCCAGGTTGATGGCCTGCAGGTACAATCCGCCGAAATTCTGCCACAGCGCGAAGGGATTGGCGTAGGGGGTATGGATCGAGGAGAGGGCGATATTTCCAATCCACCCCTCATCGCCGTTGATGGTCCGCGGAATTTCGCCGAGTTTATAAAATCTCAGCGCGGCCGCAAATACCGTAATCAATCCCAGCGCCAGGCATTCCTTCCAGTGGGCACGCCACCAGGCGCCCATGTCGGCCCGCGAAGGCAGCGCGCTGATAAAGGCGGTCAGGTAGCAGACCGCGGCGCCGATCCACATGGTCATCACGGGGATGTAATTCTGACGGTCGAATTGCAGGAACACCAGCATCATCACGGTGGCCAGGATGCCGAGGAGGAGCGCGGCCGCAATCCAAATTCCCTGGCGGGGAAGCCGTGGATCGGCCGCCTGGCGGGCTTCCGCCGCGGAGGGTTTGACAATCAGCGTCAGCAGAAACAGGACGACACCCGCCACAATAAAACCCATCGCTAGGGGGATGTACTTTTCCGGTTCGTCCGGATACGAGTACAGGAAAAGGAAAGCGGCCAGTACCAGCAGAATGGCGGCGGCCGCAAGGACCCTGCGCAATGGGGACGGGCTGTGGGTATGAGGGGAAGGGGATTCCAACTGCAATGCGGGCGGCATGGGTTTCCCGGGTTCTGGAGGCTCGGCCGGTGAAGGGGGCGGCTCAGGTGTTTGGGGGAAAGGCGATCCTGTCATGTATCCATCCTCGGGAAATAGAATGCGTTGCGTATCCTGGCTCGCCGCACGCCGGTTGTCCCCCGTCCTACGTCACGGCGGTGTTCGGTTTTATGCTTTATAGTGCCGTGCTCGCGAGGCACGGAGCGGGGATCCTGTGCGGCAGCGGAGCCGACCTTCCTATTCTATGAATACCTGCGGAAAAAGAAAAGGCGCGCGCGGAAAAAGCGGGCTTGTTTTTCAAGGATTTGAAAAATCCCGGGCCGGGTTTTATGCGGCCTTTACGCTAGAGGCGATAAGAACGGGCAGATACCACAGAATTTGACTCAAGACTAGTCTGAGAGTACACTCCAGGCAATCCCTAATCCAGGAGGAGAACATGGCCGAGCGATACCGTTTGGTGATGAATGTGGGCCCCAACCCCGGCAAGGTGTATGAATTGACGATGGATTCGATGAGCATCGGCCGCGAGGCCAGCAACGACATCGTCGTCCAGGATGCCGAACTCTCCCGCAACCATTCGCGCATCTCCCGCCGCGGCGGAACGTATGTGCTGGAGGATCTCGGATCGACCAACGGCACATTTGTCAACCGCCAGCGGCTCACATCGCCGCGCAACCTGGCTCCCGGCGATGAAGTCGGATTTGGGGAAAATGTGCTGATGACGTTCCAGGGCGAGGGGGCCGCCGCGACCGTGGCCGCCTCCGGGCGTCAGGCCGCCACGCGCCAGCCGGCGCCTCCGCCCCCACCGCAATATGCGCCTCCGCCGCAGCAGCCCTATGCCGCTCCGCCCGCCAAGGCGGGCAAGAGCAATAAGGGCCTGATCATCGGCTGCCTGGTGCTGGTGGGCTTGTGCATCCTGTTCCTGATCGGAGCGGTGATCTTCGACTCGCTGAATTTGTACTGCACTTCGCCCTTCAACATGCTCTTCGGGCTGATCACCACCTGCGGGTAAATTCGGGTCGTCGATAATCCGGAAAAAGCAAAACGAGCGGCTCGCGAGGGCCGCTCGTTTATTGTTATTGGAAAGGTGGTCGAGTAGGGCCGAGCGAAGCGAGGCCCGTATCGAGACCGCCCCATCTGTATTTCCAGTAAACCTAATTATTGTTTATCTGTAATCTTTTCTTTGACAATTCCGGCAATATGTGAAAGGCTCTTTGAATTAATGCTTCACGCTTTGCGTGACTCCAGTTTTGGACTTGTTTCTCCCTGGCAAAGGCTTCTGCAACATTCCGATATTCCTCGAAATAGACTAATTCGACGGGTAAACGCCTAGCTGTATATATAGCACCCTTTCCCTGTTGGTGTTGATTTATACGAGTGTTTAACGAATTAGTCGACCCAACATAATAAGTTCCGTCAGAACATCTGAGTATGTACATCCAAGCCATTTTTCCCCCCTTTGTGGATTAAGATGAGTTGGTTTTTTAAACAGTGTGTTGAAAAAGCCGGTCGAGTAGCCCGCCTCTTTGGCGGGCGTATCGGGACCACCCCCAAATACCGATGGTCTCGATACGCCCGCAAATAACGCGGGCTACTCGACCACCTAGTAATTTTCCTTCCTGATCACCTCAATCCCCCCCATCCACGGCCGCAGGACCTCCGGAACGGTTATCTCGCCTTCGGCGGTTTGGAAATTCTCCATCACCGCGATCATCGTGCGCGGGAGAGCCAGCCCGGAGCCATTAAAGGTGTGGACAAATTCGGGCTTGGCGCCCTTCTCCGGGCGGTAGCGGATACCGGCGCGGCGCGCCTGGAAATCACCGCAGTGGCTGACCGAGGAAACTTCGAGCCATTCGCCGACGCCCGGCGCCCATACTTCCAGATCGTAGGTCCGGGCCGCGCAAAATCCCAGGTCCCCGGTGCACAGTTGTTTCACCCGGTATGTGAGACCGAGCCCCTGGCAGACCTGTTCCGCGTCCGCGAGCATCCCCTCCAACTCCGCATCCGCGTTTTCCGGGCGGGTGAATTTGTACATTTCGACTTTGTCGAACTGGTGGCCGCGCTTTATCCCGCGCACGTCGCGGCCGGCGGCCATCTTCTCGCGCCGGAAGCAGGCGGTGTAGGCGGTGTAGCGCAGCGGGAGCCGGCCCGGCTCCAGGATTTCCCCGGCGTGCAGGTTGGTCAGCGGCACTTCGGCGGTGGGCACCATCCACAAATCCTCTTCCGCGTCCCGGTAGAGGTTGTCGGCGAATTTCGGGAGCTGGCCGGCATTGAAGAGCGCTTCACCGCGCACCAGGTAGGGCGGGTAGACTTCGCGGTAGCCCTGGCGGATGTGCAGATCGAGCATCCAGGAGATCAGCGCCCGCTGCAGGCGGGCTCCGGCGCCGTAGAGAATGTAAAAGCGCGAACCGGTCATGCGCGCGCCCTGTTCGAAATCGATGATCCCGAGCGCGGTTCCCAGATCCCAGTGCGCTTTGGGCGTGAAGGGGAGCGGCTTGGGTTCGCCCGAGGCGCGCAGGACGACGTTTTCGTTCTCATCGCGGCCGACCGGCGTGCGCGGATCGGGGAGATTCGGGATTGCCGAAAGCGCGCGCTGAAGCTCCTCCTCGGTCTTGCGGACCTCTTCGTCGAGCGCCGCGATCCGGTCTCCGACCTGTTTCATTTCGGCGATCTTCGCCTCGCGTTCGGCGGAATCCTTCTGCCGGCCGATTTCCTTGCTGGCGGCGTTGCGCTGGGCCTTGAGTGTCTCGGTTTCCGCCAGAAGAGTCCGCCTCCGGCCGTCGGCTTCGAGCACGAGGTCGAGCGGGCCTTCGGTGTTCCGCCGCCGGAGCATCTCGCGGATTTCATCGGGGTGGGAGCGGACATAGTTGATGTCGAGCATGGTCTTCTCCGGGAAGAAGAATAGACAGGATTGACAGGATTTTTTCAGGATTTACAGGATTGTGATTTTATTTATAATCCTGTAAATCCTGTCTGTTATTCGAACGAAAGCATGCGGATTGCGTTCCGCGCGCGTTGCGGAGAGGATTATACAGGAGCGGGAGGGGTCGTCAAGCCGATTGCCGTGAATGGATTCGACCCTCCGGAAAACGAGCCGGATTACCGCCGCGGTTTTTCTTGGTTTGCGGCGGCAGATCGACGAAGGTGCGCTCCGTTTTTTTTTTTTTCAATTCATGATGCCGGGTGTACAATCTAGATACCGAATTTCCGATCGCCGACCGGAAATTTCCTTTAATCAGGAGGAGATCCATATGCGCAAGCCTTTCCACCGGTTCGTCTCGATGGGCGTATTCCTTGCCGCTTTTGTCTTCGCCGTTTCCGTCGCGCCGCCGGCGAAGGCGGCTCCCTCGCCCGTAAAGGTCGGTTTCGTCGTCGCCCCGGAAGAAGTATTTTGCTTCCAATCCGGCAAAGATATATTCCTGGAAATTTCCTATGGCTGGGATCATGCCTCCGATCTGGCGCCGATCGAAAACCTCCTGCCCATCGGTTCAAAGGCGGCGCCGCGGAGCAGCCTCCCCGGCACGCTGACGACGACGTCGCGGATCGGGATCGTATCCAAACCGTCGGTGAACGTGGATTACGGCCCGGGGCACACCCGGATGATGTACGTTCCAAACAAGACCGGGCACGAGGTGCTGGAGACGCGCCTGGCGTACGGGGTGTACGAGGGAAGCGATACCGTGGAATTCGAGGTCAAGGAGTGCGAATACTATTTCGAGATCTACGCGGCGATGGTCGTGGAGGACGAGGATTATCTTACCTACTCCATCACCAAAGCAAAGGGGTATTTGTCGGCCGACGGAAACAGCCTTTCAGGTGAAATAGAGACCGAGGGGATCACATATCTGGCCGGGAATAGCGACATCCTCACCTGCACGAGCAAACAATCCAGAGGCAATAGCGTGATGATGGTCTCGGGGGAAATCATCGAAAGCAGCATGCCCTGGGGCGATACGACGTACAAACTCCATCTGACCTATGCCGATTTTTCGAACTCCACAGAAGGGAACCTGGTCTGCGTGGATAAGATTTCCGGGGAGAAAACGGAAACGCCGGCCCCCAAGGTTCAGGGGAATCCCGGTCAATATCTCCTGCGGGAAGTGGCGTTTGCCGGCGATAATCCGCAGCCCGTGGAAGGATCGTACGGCGAAGGGAATGCGTATTACACATTCCGCAAGGTGAAGCCCTGATGGAAGAGCGAAAAGGACCATTCCCCATGGAGATTAATCGGTTCGCCATACTCGGATTTCTGGCCGTGTTCGCCGCATCCTGCACCATGAACACCGCGGGATTGGGTGGAAACCCATCCGGCGCCTGGATTTCCGATGCGTACGAAGGATTGAAAAAACTGGATCACTACCGGGCGGACCTGACCCGCACGGTGGAAATGGAATCCGCCGATGGAATCGAGATCCGCTCGGACCGCGTGACGCTGGCGATCTGGAGGGAAGC
>CAZYSF010000088.1:0-4582 GCA_964649635.1 uncultured Anaerolineales bacterium
TCGACGAGCCCGAGCGCTTTGTTCCCCAGTTCGCCCTCGCCGGAGCCGACATCATCACCATCCAGGTGGAAGCCTCCAAGGACGTGCTCGGCACGCTCAAGGCAATCCGCACGCATAAGGCGCGCAGCGGGCTGACCCTGCGCCCGAGAACCCCGTTGCTCTCAATCCAGGCCGGCCTGCCGCTGGCGGACCAGATCCTGGTGATGTCGGTCGAGCCGGGATTCGGCGGCCAGAAGTTCCTGCCGGAAAGCGCGGCGCGCGTCAAGCGGATCCGCGAATGGCTGACGGCCGCCAACTCGAAGGCGGAATTGGAAGTGGATGGCGGCGTCTCGACGGCCAACGCCGGCGCCCTGGCGCAGGCGGGGGCCAGCGTCCTGGTGGCGGGCGTTTCCATTTTCCGGGCGGATGTCCCCATCGGCGACGCCGTCCGCGCGCTGCGCGCCGCGGCGCTTTCCGCCGCGGGCCCCACATGACCGATCCCCTGCTGGCCGCCGCCTCCCCGTTCGGGAAATCCCTCGCCGAACTATTGGATTCCCTCGGCAAGCTGGTCGAAAAATCCGCATCCATCCGCAGCATCGAAAACCTGCTGCCGGACCTGCTTGAAGCCGCGATAACCTTCAGCGGGATGCCCTCGGCCGCGGTCTACCTCACCGGCGACGGCGGGGAGGTTCTGCATTTGATGGCGGAGGCCGGCGCGCGCATCGGGCCGGAGGAACGGCGGCGCAGGCTGGTCGTCGGCGAAGTCATCACCGGGCGGGCGTACCAATCCCGGAAGACGATCGCCGTGGAAAACGCCGCCGACGAGCCGATCCTGGGCGAGCCGCTGCGCGGGCTGGGGATGAAATCCCAGGTCAGCCTGCCGCTCATCTCCGGCGGGCAGATTCTGGGCGTGCTGGATCTCAACGACTCGGAGCCGCACCGCTTCAGCCCGGAGGAGACCGCCTGGCTGGAAAGCCTGGCCGGGCACATCGCCGTGCTGCTTTTCGGTTCGCGCCTGTTTGCGCAATCCCAGACGGCAAATATCCAACTCACCCGGTTCTACGAATTCGGCAGCCGGATCATCGCCGCCACCACCTTCCCCCAGGCATTGGAGCTGACCGCCAAGTTCGCGCTGATGGCGACCACGGCCCATTCCGCGATCGTGTACCTGATCGACCCGGAGGGGAAGATTTCCCTGAGTCACGGAGTGGACAACGCCGGGCGCGAGATTATCGACGAGACGGTCCCGCATCCGGAATCGCTGGTTACGGAAATCCTGGCCGGCGGGACTCCCAAAGCGCTCTCGACCGAGGATCTGACCCCGCCGGAGGAACGCGAACTGCTTCGTTCCAAAGGCGTCGTCACCCTGGTCGGCCTGCCGCTCAAGATCCGCAGCCAGGTGATCGGCGTCTTATCGGTGCGCTATTCGCTCCCGCACACCTTCTCGCAGGCGGAGATGGACGGGCTGACGCTCTACGCGGTCCAGGCGGCCGGGACGATCGAACGCCTCCGGCTGCTCGAAGAAAGCCGCCAGCGCGAATCCGACCTGCGGATGATCGTCGACATGGCGCGCGTGGTCACCTCCACCCTCGACCTCGAGGAGCTGCTGCAGCAGATCGCCGTGCTCCTGGTCTGGACGGCGCGGATGGACGCCTGCGTCATCGCCTCGGTAGATATGGAGCAGGGCCAGGTCCGGACGCTCGCGGCCTATTCCGCGTTCGGGGAACGGACCGATCGCGAATTCGGCACCGGGTATTTGCTCGCGGATTCTCCGGTCAGCGCCCAGGTGCTCAAGGGCAGCGATCCGCTGCTCCTGCGGATCGACGATCCGCAGTGCCATCCGAGCGAAGCGGCCGTCCTGCGCCAGTTGCATTACGGCGCGGTGCTGATGATCCCCCTGTGGGCCGGCGGGAAGGCGCTCGGGCTCCTGCGGCTCTACAGCCGCCAGAACACCCGGACGTTTTCCGCGCTAGAACTCCAGCGCCTGCGGGTCCCGGCCGAGCAGGCCGCCCTGGCGCTGGTGAATGCGCGGCTTTACGAGAGCGAACACCAGCAGCGGATCCTGGCCGAGACGCTGCGCGACATCGGATTGATCCTTTCCGGTTCGCTGCGGGCGGGCACGATCCTCGAAACGCTGCTCGAACAGATCGGCCGGGTGGTCCCCTTCGACAGCGCCAACGTCATGCTGCTGCAGGGCGACCGGGTCCGCGTGGCTTCGCACCGCGGATACGAACGCTTCGGACTCACGGAGTGGATCGCGCGCCTGGATCTGCCGATCGACCGCCTGACCGGCATCCGGCACATGGCCTCCACGCTCCGCCCGCATTTCATCCCCGACGTTCAGACCGATCCGGACTGGCAGTCGATCGGCCCGACCTGGCATGTGGGTTCGTGGGTCGGCGCGCCGCTGGTGACGGGCGAACAGCTGCTCGGATTCCTTTCGATGGACAAAGCCGAGCGCGGCTATTATTCCGCCGAACATGCCAGCCGGCTGGAAAGCCTGGCCGGCCACGCGGCCTTGGCACTCCTCAACGCGCTGACCTTCGGCGAGGTGGAACAGGCCTCGATCACCGATTTCGTCACCGGGATCTACAACCGGCGCTACTTCCACGAACAGCAGCAGCTGGAGATCGACCGCGCCCGCCGGATCGGCTACCCGTTCTCGCTCCTCATCTACGATATCGACCATTTCAAGCTGGTCAACGATACCCACGGCCACCCGATCGGCGACCGGATCCTGCAGATGGTGGCGCGCCGGATCAAGGAGGAGCTGCGCGCGGTCGATATCCTCGCGCGCTACGGCGGGGAGGAGTTCGCGGTCATCCTGCCCGGCACGCCCGCGAGTTCGCTGGCCGGCGTAGGCGAGCGGCTGAGGCAGGGGATCGCGATGCAGCCCTTCCTGGTGGATGATAAATCGATCTCGATCACCGTCTCGGCCGGCGGCGCGACCTTCCCGGAAGACGCCAACGATGTGCACCGGCTGATCGACGAAGCGGACCGCTGGCTGTATGATGCCAAGCAAACCGGGCGCAACCGGACGCGGGTTCCGGAACCGATGCCCTGGCCCTATACCGAGCCGACCGGCCCGGCGCGCGGCGAGAAGCCGCGCAAGGGGACCGGGGAGGCGGATGCGCTTTCCGAACCGGCCGGGGAGAAGAAGTAATATACGCCACAAAGGGCACATAGCTTACGATCGTCATCCCGGCGGGATCTTAGCCGGGATCCAGATGGCCGATGCGAAGGCGATCGTTGATTGCGGAAATTCGAAGAATAGCCACAAAAGCGCAAAGCGCACAAAAAAAACCTAAAAGGTCTTCGTAATTATTCTTTGTGTACTTTGTGGCAGATAATATTTTCTCATGTTGGCGATCGTTGATCGCGGAAATTCGAAGAATAGCCACAAAAAGCACAAAGCGCACAAAAAAACCTAATAAGTCTGTGTAATTATTCTTTGTGTACTTTGTGCCCTTTGGGGGCTAATAATTGCGCTCCAATAATTTATCCTCGATTAAAAAAAACCAGAAGAGGCGGTGATATATTTTGGAATCCCGAGTCCAGGATCGGCGAACGCGCTTTCTTAACCTGCGGGGAAGAAGAAATAAGGCGAAGAAAACCCTTTCACCGCAAAGTCGCGAAGAACGCAGAGGGAAAAAAATATTTTTATATTCTTCGCGTCCTTCGCGACTTTGCGGTGAGAATGGTTTTGGGTCATGACCTCGGCGATTGGTAGTTCGGCGCTTCCTTGGTGATCATGACGTCGTGCGGGTGGCTTTCGATCAACCCGGCGTTGGAGATCTTGACCAGGCCGGTTTTATCCTGCAGGTCCGCGATCGTCGCCGCGCCGGCGTAGCCCATGCCCGAGCGCAAGCCGCCGACGAGCTGGTAGACGTATTCCGTGAGCTTCCCCTTGTAGGCGACCATCCCCTCGATACCCTCGGGGACGAGCTTTCCGCTGCCGCCGCCCGCGCCCTGGGCGGTGGCGTAACGGTCGCGGCCGAAGCCCTGCATCGCACCCAAACTGCCCATCCCGCGATGCTCCTTGAAGTGGCGGCCTTCGTAAAGCACGACCTCGCCCGGAGATTCCTCGAGGCCCGCGAGCAGCGCGCCGAGCATGACCACGCTCGCTCCGGCGACCAGCGCTTTGACGATATCGCCTGAGTATTTAATGCCTCCGTCGGCGATGATCGGGATTCCCTTCGGCCGCGCGGCGCGCGCGCACTGCCAGACCGCGGTCATCTGCGGCATGCCCGCCCCGGCGATGATCCGGGTGGTGCAGATCGAACCGGCTCCGACACCGACCTTGATCGCGTCGGCCCCGGCGGCGATCAGCGCCTCGGTCGCCTCGGCGGTGACTACGTTCCCGGCCGTCACCGGCAGCTTCGGCCACTTCTTCTTGATCCGGCGGATGGCCTCCAGCACGCCGGCCGAATGGCCGTGGGCGGTGTCGATCGCCAGCAGGTCCACCCCGGCGTCGACCAGCGCTTCAGCCCGGGTTTCGAGGTCCGCGCCCACGCCGACGGCCGCGCCCGCCCGCAGCCTCCCCTGGGAATCGACCGCCGCGTTCGGGAAGTCCATCTTCTTCTGGATGTCCTTGACGGTGATC
>CAZYSF010000089.1:0-1607 GCA_964649635.1 uncultured Anaerolineales bacterium
GAAGCGGCCGGGTGATTGCGGTCTTCGGCGCGGCCGGGTTGCGTGACCGCGAGAAGCGGCGCCTGATGGCCGCGACCGGCGTCGAGCTTGCGGACCTGACGGTCCTGACCGCCGAGGATCCGCGCACGGAGGCGCTTGAGGATATCCTTGAGGAGATGGCCGCCGGCGCGCGCTCGCGCGGCGGCATGGAAGGGGAAAATTTTTTCCGCAAACCGGACCGCGGCGGGGCGCTGCGCTTCGCCGTCCGGTCGGCCCGCAAGGGCGACGTGGTGATCGCATGCGGAAAAGGGCACGAGCAATCGATGTGCTTTGGCGTAGTGGAATATCCATGGGATGATCGGCAAGCCATGCGCGCGGTTCTGGCGGAACACCTGGGGGCTCCCGGGCCGGAGCTGCCGCAATTGCCGACGTCTCTTTCGATGAAGGAGGAAAGTTGATGAGGCGTATCGCTCTAAACCCCTGGTTCATACTGCCGGCGCTGGCGGCGCTGGCGATTCTTGCGGCTTGCCAATCCACATCGACGACGATCACCCCCACCAAGGATCTGCGCGGGTTGGGGACTCCGCTCGTCACCCAGAAGAAGTGGGCCAATCCGCCGCCGATGCTGATCGATCCATCGAAGTATTACGTCGCCACTTTTAAAACCGCCAAAGGCGATTTCCGGATCCAGCTGTTGGCCGATAAAGCCCCCTTCACGGTTAACAATTTCGTGTTCCTGGCCCGCGAAGGGTATTACAACAACACCACCTTCCACCGCGTGATCGAAGATTTCATGGCCCAGGGCGGCGATCCGAGCGGGACGGGAAGCGGCGGCCCGGGGTATACCTTCGACGACGAGATCGACGAAGACCTGAAGTTCGACAAGCCGGGCGTCCTGGCGATGGCCAACTACGGCACCAACACCAACGGCAGCCAGTTCTTCGTCACCTTCAAGGAATATCCGGATCTGAACGGCCGCTACTCGATCTTCGGGCAGGTGATCTCCGGGATGGACGTTGTCTCCGCGCTTAAACTGCGGGACCCCAATACCAATCCCACCACGCCCGGCGATGCGCTGTATTCGGTGACGATCGAGGAAAGCCCGATCAACCTGCTGCCGCCTCCCACGGCGACCCCGACCTTGAATGTGCCGCGCCAGACGCCGAGCGTGAAATCGCTGGCGACCCTTGAAGTGACCCAGCGCGGCAATCTCTTCACCGGCCCGCCGGACACTGTGATCGACCCGGCCCACGCTTACCGGGCCACCATCCAGACCACCAAGGGCAACCTGGTCTTCGACCTGTGCACCGCCGAAGCGCCGAAAAGCGTGAACAACTTCGTGGTCCTGTCGCGGATGGGCTACTGGGATAACTTCCCGATCAACTACGCCGAGCGGCACAAGTTCATCCTCACCGGCCAGCCGAACGGGCTGCAGGACAGCGACATCGGGTACACCATCCCGCACGAAACCGGCTGTTCCAACCAGGCCGGGGCGCTTGGATACTGGACTCCCGAAGGCGCGACCGAATCCAGCGCCGGCCAGATCTACATTCTCATGGTGACCAATACGGCTCTGGACGGGAAGACAACGGCCTTCGGACGGTTGACCGGATACGGCGCGCTGCTCC
>CAZYSF010000090.1:0-1828 GCA_964649635.1 uncultured Anaerolineales bacterium
GGCATCGATGTGGGCGGGACCAATACCGACGCGGTTTTAATCTCCGAAGGCAGGATTGTTCAATGGGTGAAAACGCCGACCACGCCCGATGTGGAAACCGGGTTGCTGGAGGCCCTGGCCCGCGTGGACGGCGGGGGTTCGGCGGAGCGGGTGCACATCGGCACTACGGCTTTTACCAATGCGCTGGTGGAGCGCCGGCAGCTTGCTACGGCCGCCGCCATCCGCATCGGCGCGCCGGTGTCGGAGTCGCTGCCGCCGATGGTCGACTGGCCGGACGATCTGCGGCGGGCAGTAAACAATCCTGTTTTTTTCCTGCAGGGAGGCCGGGAGTTTAATGGCCGGCCCATCCGGAAACTCAAACGAAGCGATTTCCGCCGGGTGGCGCTCGCGCTGGCCGAACAGGGGGTGACCCAGGCCGCGGTCACTTCCGTTTTCGGCGCCGCCCATCCGGAGGACGAGTTGCAGGCCGCGGCCTGGTTGAAGGAATCCCTTCCCGGTTTGCGGGTGTCGCTCTCGCATCAGATCGGCCGCTTCGGGATCCTCGAACGCGAGAATGCGACCCTCCTCAATGCGATGCTGCAGCCGTTGGCGGCGCGGACCGTCGCCGCTTATCAGGCCGCCGTGGGCGGCATGCTTTTTATCAGCCAGAACGACGGGACAACCATGCGCACCGCCCGCGCCGTCGAAATGCCGGTATTGACGATCGCCTCCGGTCCCACCAACAGCCTGCGCGGAGCGGCCATCCTTACCGGATTGCAGGAGGCAATCGTTTTTGACGTGGGAGGAACCACCACCGACGCGGGAATCCTGCGGGATGGATTTCCGCAGGCGGCCAGCCTCGAACTGGCCGTAGCCGGTGTGCGCACCAATTTCCGCATGCCGGACATCGTTTCGGTGGGCGTCGGCGGGGGCAGCCTGGTGGATCCCGCGACCGGTGCGGTCGGACCCTCCAGCGTCGGGTATCGGCTGACGGAAGAGGCTCTGGTCTTCGGCGGCGCGACCCTGACCCTGACGGATATCGCCGTGGCCGCCGGGCGCATCGATCTGGGAGAGCGGTCCCGAGCCGGCCATCTCAAGCCGGAATTGATCGAACGCGTCGACGCGCATCTGAAGGCGCGTTTCCAGCGCCTGATGGAGAATTTTGAAAAGGCCGGCGAGCGGCTGCCGATCATCCTTGTCGGCGGCGGAGCGCCGCTGGTAGCCCATCTTTTTCAGGATCCGGACCGGCGGGTGACGCAGCCGGAGCATGCCGGGGTGGCGAACGCGTTGGGCGCTTCGATCGCCCAGGTGAGCGGCGAGGTCGATCTGACTTTTTCCCTCGACGACCTCCCGCGGGCGGAAGCGCTCCGGCGCGCCGAAGAGGAGGCGGGGCGGCGGGCCTTGCAGGCCGGCGCGCAGCCCGGCACTATCCGGACGGTTGAGGTCGAGGAGGCCGCGCTGAGCTATTTGGCCGCCGATGCCATGCGCGTGCGTGTCAAGGCGGTCGGCAGCCTGGAGGCTCTGGATGAGCGCTGAAATTACGCTATCCGATGTGGCGCCGCTGGCGCTGGGTTCGGCCGTGCTGGGTTGCGGGGGAGGAGGCAATCCCTACTACGGCATGCTGGTCACACGCCATGTGATGGCCGGGACGGGACCGGTGCGGCTCATCGATGCAACGGAAATGCCTCCCGATAAAATAGCCGTTATGCCGGCCGTGGTGGGCGCGCCGCTGGTGGGAATAGAAAAACCGCTCAGCATTCGGGCTTTGCAGAGCGGTTATCAGGCCATGCAGCGTTCGCTGAAAGACCGTCTGGGGGCTTTCGCTCCGGCCGAGATCGGCGGCGCCCAG
>CAZYSF010000091.1:0-3792 GCA_964649635.1 uncultured Anaerolineales bacterium
GGGCTGTGGACGGCAGGGAGCGTCGCGAAGCTCTCCCTGACGGGCAACCTCGCCTCGGACGCGGTCATTGGGGGGGGCCTGGCTTCACTCACGGTCACGGGCGAAGTGGCTGGTGACCTGCGGGTCACCGGCAGCCTGCCGAAGAATCCGATTGTATTCCGGGACGCGGCGGGGATCGTGCTGACCGTTGCCGCTCTGTACCAGTTCTACCACCTGCGGTACAACCCTGCCGATCAGCTTCCGACCGCCCGCCACCACGCGACGGGCGAGGCGTTCGTCGAATACCTTGGGGAATATTCCGGCGACGTATACGTCCCGTTTCACACCCATTATTCCGTCATGGCCGGAAAGCCGGCCTATGCGCACCAGGCTGCGTTGTGGGACGTACTGCGCGGCGAGGGGACGAACCGCGGCAAGGAAATCCTCTCCCGCGACATCGAAGAAGCTTTACGCGCGGAGACATTCACCGCCGTCATCGTCGACGGGGACGGCCAGTGGAATTTCCTCAACGGCCTGGAGGATTTTTATACGCTTCAGGCGGATGCGCTTCCCCCGGACTACGGGCCGACCCCGCTTACCGGCTGGCTGATCAGCCCAAGGCTGGTATTTCTGCCGAAGGCCGATCCTCAAAGCGCCTTCATGGTGCCGGTGGAAATCCTCAACCATCAACTCGAAAAAAGATATTGGTATCAGTTATTCCCATGCCTGACCCTCATGTAATTATTCGTCATTCCCGCGCACACGAATGATCGTCATTCCCGCGTGGTTTACGCGGGAATCCATATCACCCTCGATTGCATCCATACTCGTAATAAAGAAAAAACACTGGATCCCCGCTTCGTGCACGCGGGGAGGACGATCTTTTCGTTTCGCGCCGGGATGACAGCCGTTCGTCCCCCGGCGTGTTTTTAGCCGGTATCCATGAAAAACCCGATGGCACTTTATGTGTTTGGATTGGATCCCGGCTCCGATCACTCGGGGATGATCCCTCGCTCCACTCGGGACAGGCTCAGTTAAATAATGCGCGGATAATTAATAACAAAAACCGGCCGCATGCGGCCGGTTAATTCGTCTTTGTTTTTCGATTGTCGATGGTCGGCCGTCACCCCTCGGCTTTGCTCTCCTCTTCCTGCCCCACCAGCTTCTTCCACTCGCCGTGGATGCCGTCCTCGCTGACGCCGAAATAGAAGCGCGCTCCCTTCGGCGTGCGCTGGATCAGATCGTAGCTGGATTCGCCGCGCCGGGATCGCTTCCGAAGGAGCGCCAGATCGCCCTGCCAGGTGAGGGTCTCCGGGGCCGGCAGCTTGGCGTGCTCGCTGATCGCGTAATGCCACAACCGGCGCGAGGAAGACAGGGTGACATTCTTCACCATGTTCCCGTTGCGCAGATCGCGGACGGTGTAATAGCGGTCTCCGTCGCGCTCCTCGAACGAGACGACTTCCACGCCGGTGCGCGGGGCCGCAACCCCCTGATCGGCCGGAGCGGCTGGGGCGGCGGTTTCGGCGGCGGCGGGTGCGGCGGGAGCGGCGGGCGCGGCGCCTGCCGGCGCCTGCAATTTACGGCCGACCAGCGTGACGATCTCATCGCGCACGGCCAGCCCGGTTTCGTCCTCGTCGCGGGTGTAGATCTTGCTGTCTTCGACGGCGTAGGGCGGATCGTCGCCGCGCGGAACCATCACGCGGATGACCTGCTTGCCGCGGGTCTCCTGCACGTCGACCGCCACCGCGAGCGCCGGGGAGAGCTTGCGCCCGATTTCGCGCTCGAGGAAGGTGACCGCCTTGGCGGCTTCGGGAACCCCGACCGGCGGAGTCTTGGGATCCGGCCCAACGCCGATAAACACCGCGCCGCCGTTGGTATTGGCAAAGGCGCATACGTCGGCGATGACTTCGTACAGCCTGCCGCCTTTTTCCGTCATGGCTTCATGGAAGGCCTGCACGATGCTCGGGCCCTCCTCGCGCGCGCTCTGGATGAAGTCGAACGCCTCCACTTCCTGCTGCGTCACCCGGTGGGTGCGCGTCCGCGAAAAATCGTTCCCCTCGAACAGCTCGCGCAGCGCGGCGAAGGAGATTTCCGGGAGGAGCATTTCCGTGGCGCGGTCTCCCACGCCCAGGTTTTTGCGGTTGGAGGGATCGGCCCGCAGCCGGTGGGAGTCCGAACCCTGGATGCAGTGCATCCGCCGCGGGTATTCCGGTTTAACGCCGGTGAAGAAGGCCGAGGTGGAAAACCGCCCGCGCTGGTCCAGGTCGGTCACCTCGAGCGCGTGCAGGTGCGGGTCCTGGGTATAGGCGATCATGGTCTGGCCGCCGAAATCGAATCCGCGCAGGGCCACGCCGTTGGTCGAGTTGGCATGCGCCGCAATCGCAAGTCCCCCCGCTTCGTCGATCTTGCGGTAGGCGCTGAGCACATCCGCGCTCGCGCCGACGATCGAGGAACCCTGGTCGATCTGGCTGTCGGGAATGTTCAGGTCGAGCAGGATGTGCTCGATCTCGCGCACGCTTTTTTCGGGGGGAAATATTCCGAGGATGTGGAATCCCAGCGTCGCGGTGAATTCGAAACCCGGAAAGACGACCAGCTTGGCGAGCAGGCGGCGGTATTCCTCCAGCCGCGGGCGTTCTTCGCCCGCCAGCCGCCCGCCCTTTTCCAGCGCCTCCAGAAAAGCGATCTCCTCGCGCATGCGGCGGTAACCGCCGACGGTGTTATGGTCGGTAAAGGCGATCGCCGAGAGGCCGCGCGTCTCGGCCCGGCGCAGAATATCCAGCATCGTCACGCCCGTCTCCTGGTAATCCCCGGAGGCGGGCGTATGGGTGTGCAGATCGATGACGTACCACTGTCGGTTTTTTCGGCTCATATGGGTTTATAGGAATTTTTGAAAGGATGCGGATGAGGCGGGTTTGGCCGCCTCCTCACGGTGAGTCTGATCCGCCGGGGCGGCCAGAACCTTGGAAAGCAGATGCAGCAGATTTTCCGGCATGTACGGTTTGACGATGAAGGCGTTGGCGCCGGCGGCCAGGCATTCCTCCGTCATGTTGATCCCGGAGGTCATGACCACGCGCACGCCCGTGAGCTTCGGATTGCCCTTAAGTTCACGCAGAATTTTTACGCCGTCCTGGCCCCCGAGGTGCACGTCCAAAAAGACCAGATCCGGTTTGTCCTCCTCCGCCTGCGCCGCGGCGGGCCGCTTGGAATCATATGACCGGACCTGATACCCCTCGATCTCCAGCAGGGTCGTCAGCAACATGGTCATGTCGCGGTCGTCTTCCAAGAGCAAAATCTTCGGCATTCATGTCCTCCCATGCGTTCTCAGGATCGATCCCGCCCGCATTTGCGCCGGATGGGCGTCAACGGGCGCGGGCTTTTTGCTTCGACGCTTTTGCGCGGGCCTTCTTCCCGGCCGGAGCCATCACCTTTCCGGGCGCAGGCTTCCGGCCGTTGCCGGAATCCGGCATTAGCGCCTGGGCCAATACCTCGTCGACCGTATCCACCAGGATGAATTTCATTTCGTCGCGGATTTCCTTCGGGATGTCCACCAGATCCCGTTCGTTCCGGCGCGGCAATATCACAGTCTTCAGGCCGGCGCGGTGCGCGGCGAGGACTTTTTCCTTTACCCCGCCGATCGGAAGGACCTTCCCGCGCAGGGTGATTTCGCCGGTCATGCCCACGTCCGAACGGACCGAACGGCCGGAAATGAGCGAGACCAGCGCGGTCGCCATCGTAATCCCCGCCGACGGCCCGTCTTTCGGCTGGGCCCCGCCGGGAATGTGGAGGTGGATGTCGTGGGTTTCGAAAAAGTTC
>CAZYSF010000092.1:0-2301 GCA_964649635.1 uncultured Anaerolineales bacterium
TAATATTATTACCAGGATGTTGAAAAAAGCCGAGGGTGTCCTTGCAGGAGCGAAGCGACCCCGGCCTACCCCACCGGGGCAGGCGAAGCCATCTCCCTGTTTTTCCAAAGGGGGAGATTGCTTCGCTCCCGGAGCTTGCGCTGAGTGCAACGAAGGTCAACACCCAGTTATGGATCCAATTCGCTTTCTTGCAGATTCCGTAAAACTGCCTGATAATCCGAATCCGGTGAACCCGTGATCAATAAGCGAATTTCCGGTCCGGTGTGTCTGCTGATTGGAATAGTTCTCGCAACGGCCTGCGGTCCGGCCGGCGCGCCGGTGCCCGTCACGGCGGCTGCCCCTCCGGCTTCCCCGTCCCCAACCCGCGAGCCGGCCGTCAGCCCGACTCTTTCCGCAACCGTTTTTATCTCTCCAACCCCCGAAACTCCCCTGCCGTCGTATCCGAATATCACGCTCCCGGGCCGCGGGAGACTGCGCGCCATTTTTACGGCCGGCGTCCGGGGCGGAATGCGCGGCGAAATTTTTTCCAAGGTGGGGGACAGCATCACCGCCAACGGATACTTCCTGGTTCCCTTCGGGAAGGGGGATTACGCGCTCGGCGAGTACGGCTATCTCCAGGAGGTTATCGCATACTATCTGCGTGAAGACGCGTATGCGGGGAACTCGTTCGTTCACGATTCGTTTTCCGCAAGGACGAGCTGGCGCGCGGAGCACGTGCTGGATCCCGCCAGGGCCCGGCCGCCGTGCGATGCGGGGGAATCCCCGCTGGAGTGCGAATGCCGCCTCGTCCGGCCCGCCGTCGCGGTGATCATGCTTGGAACGAACGACGTCATGGCCGGGACGGGTATCGGGGATTACCGGGAGACCCTGCACAAGATCGTGATCCATTTGCTGAACCGCGGCGTCATCCCAATCCTCACCACCCTGCCCGTCCTGCACGGCAAGGATGCCGGGCCGTATAATGCCGTCATCCGCGACCTGGCCCAACGCTGGGATATCCCGTTGATTGATTTGTCCAACGCGCTGGCGGGGCTACCCAATGCCGGCCTGTTTCCGGACGGGGTTCATCTATCCTGGATTGAGCCGGCGGTGCTGGAAGCGCCGTATTTAAACCACGGGATGACGGTCCGGAATTTGCTGACGCTGCAGGCGCTGGATGCGGTGTGGCGGTCCTTTCCGCCGGCTGAGTAAAACCGTCATCCCGGCGCCTGCCCTTGCGGAGCATTCCCAATTGAATTTGGTTTTGGAGTGGTAATACTCCGCAGCGAGGGTGATCTCAGTATGCCCGTCATCCCGGCGTGATCTTAGCCGGGATCCAGTAAAAGCGGCCAGGAATTATTCGCAAGGTCACTGGATGCCCGCTTAGAACACCCCCGCTTCGCCAACATCACCACACAAAGAGCAAAACCTAGTGGTGATGCTCCGCGGGGGCAGGCGCGGGCATGACGAGCAAGGGCCTTCCCCGGTGGCATGATTGCATTAAAACAAACCACGGAGAGCATGGGGGTCGCGGAAAATTCCTTCTCCGCTATTCTCCGTATTCTCCGTGGAAAAAACCGATCAATGGAGCCTGTCGCGACGGGTGGATATAGGAAAAACTATCGTACCTCGATCAACACCGCCCGCGCCACCTGGCGGTAGCGGTAAGTGCCGGTGTGCGAATCGTATCCAAGGCAGGTGACCAGGGTCAGCCAGGGGAGCTCTTCGTGGCGGAAGGGCGAGGTGTCGGCCGGCAGGACGCTGGTGTTGGTGCGCACTTCATAGGTGTATCGCTGCCCGTTAAAGGATAGAAAGATGCGGTCGCCCCAGCGCAGAGTATTCAGGTTCGCAAACGGGCCGGGGAGTCCGTCCGGCAGATACACGTGGGCCGTGATGACGGAGTTACCCGCCGTTCCGGGGAACGCGGTCCCCTCCAGGTAGCCGGCCTGGTCCCACAACCAGGTCAGATCCCATCCGTCTTCCAGGATCGGAACGCCCACCACCAGCAGGTATTTGTCCAAGCGCGGGATGTACAGCCGCAGGTCGCCCAGCTTGTTGTATTGTTTTTCGGCCGGCTGAGCGGGCAGGCCGGTCACCCGATCCGGCGCGAAACCCGTTTCCGGAAGGGGAAGCATCCCGACGGTTGCGTCCGAGGTGACCCGGTATATATCGGCCGGGTTGAGCGGATCGTACCGCCGCTCGTGGGAATAGGGCTGGTTGAAAACCGAGAGATACGTGCTGGGGGGCGCGGGCACATCCCCCGGCAGGCTGGTCCATTCCGCGCTGGCCGTGTTGACCACGCTGGTGCCGGCCGGGATCGGA
>CAZYSF010000093.1:0-3863 GCA_964649635.1 uncultured Anaerolineales bacterium
GCGCGTCGAACATGTACCTCAAGCTTGAGACGCCCTCGTCGTCCAGCTCCCGCTGCGTACTCACCGACACCGTCGCGGATAACCGGCTCGACGTGCAGTCGGTCGGCCCGCTCGACGTGTCGCTGGAAGCCTGCCGCGCGCGCACGTACCACAAGGCCAGCGACCCATCCATGTGCATCTCGCCGGCTTGGATCGTGACGTTTCCGTATCCATGCCGGTAGTCGGTGTAGGTCCGGCCAACTTCGACATCGATCCCGTCCAGCCGGTCGACCATATCCTTGAAACCCTGGAAGTTCATCAGCGCATAATGGTCGACCGGCAGCCCGAAATTGTATTTCAGCGTGTCTTGAAAAAGGGCGAAGCCGCCCCCCGGATAATGGATCTCATTCCCCTGCTGGAAGGCGATGTTGATGCGCTGCATTCCGTATGCGGGAATATAAACATAAAGGTCGCGCGGGAAGGAAATCACGGCCGCGAGACCCCGCTTCCGGTTGAGGTGCAGAATCATGATCGCGTCGGTGCGGTAGGCGCCGGCGGTTTCGCTTTTATCGATCCCCAGCAGCGCGATGGTGATCGTATCCTTGCCGGGATCGATCAGGGCGGCAGGGGTGGGAATCTCGGTCGAGGCCGGGTGGATCGGACCGGCGTAAGGCGACCAGGGCGGCGCGATCCCGGAGGAGGTCGGGGTGACGAGGGGCGCCAGGGTGGCGGCTGTCACCGAAAGTCGGCGGGTCGGGGAGCGGCGGGGTGCATCGGGCGTGTCGGTGGCCGGCTGGAATGGAGTCGCCGACGGCGTTTGAGTCTCACGCGGGGCGGCGGGCGCATAGGAACGAATCCCGGAATACATGCCGAGGCACATTAGAACCAAAACCGCCGGAGCCAGCATAAGGAAAAGGCGGCGTTTGGGCAGACCGCGCAGGCGCGATCCGAGCCTTGAAATCCGCTGAAAAACCGCACTTTTGTCCATCACAGGGAATTCTAACAGAATCACGTAACAGGATTGCTACGGGGGTGTGTCAATTCCGATACGCCGGGGCCGGATTGGCCCGGGGAATAAAAAGGCGGTGACTTGATATCATCGCCAAACAATGCTGATATTAAAACGCCCGAGAGCGCAGGAACCTCCGGCCATCCCCGCTACCTTATTCGCAGAGAATGCCCGGCGGAAACCGGTCAGGCCGCCGGCTGCCAATCCGGATTCCGCCCATGCTCCGCCGCCAGGATCGGCTCGATCGTTCCGGGTCGAGGGCAGGAAGCCCACCATCGGCCGGCTGAAAACTTACTTCTATCCTTCCCGGATCATGCCCACCGATGGGTAATAGATAGCCGGCCGCGGTACACGCGGCCGGCTTTGATTTTCCGATTAACAGGTTGTTGAAAAAGGGTGAGGGGCTGTCATTGCGAGGAGCGAAGTGACGAAGCAATCTTTTACCGAGGCGGGACATTGCTTCACTCCCTCCGGTCGCTCGCAATGACACTTGTAAATTCCTTTTTCAACACCCAGTTAATATATTTGGTGCGGTGTTCACCGGTTTTTGAAGTTCATCCCCCCAACAGGCCGAGCACATCCACCGGCAGGTAGGAGTTCTCGATCGTCCCATCGCCGATCTGCCCGAACTCGTTCAGCCCCCAGCACTGGGCGCCGCCGGTTTCGGTGATCACGCACATATGCCCCCAGCCGAGCGCGAGCCGGTTTACGCCGGTCATCAGCTCGCCGGCGCGCACCGGAGTGGTGCTGGTGGTGCGGATTCCGTTTCCCAGCTGGCCGTAGTAGTTCCATCCCCAGCAGGCCATGTTTCCGGATTTATCCACGACACAGGTGTGGTTCCACCCCGCGCCGATCGCCACCGGCTTGAGAGTCAATCCGGCGACGACGATCGGGAGTTTCCGGACTTCGGCCGTCCCGTCGCCGAGCTGTCCGTATTTATTGTTTCCCCAGCACATCACCAGGCCCTTATCCGTCAACGCGCAGGCATGCCCGCCTTCGGAAGCGATCGCGGTCACGCCGGAGGCCAAACCGCTGACGATGACCGGCGTCTGGATGGTTTCCTTCTTGGATTCAACTCCCAACTGGCCGTATTCGTTGTTCCCCCAGCACTTCACGCCGCCCGCGGCGGAGAGCGCACAGGTGTGGCCCCAGCCCGCGGCGAGAGCGGTGATCGGACCGGAAAGACCGGCGACCTCCACCGGGATGTTGCGGTTTTCAGGTGTTCCGTCGCCCAGCTGGCCGTACATGTTATACCCCCAGCATTTCACCGCGCCCGTGGCCAGGATCGCACAGGTGTGATCGTCGGCGGCCTCAAGGGCTGTGACGCCGCCGGTCAACCCGCGCACGTCCACCGGCCGGTTGAGATTTTGGTTGGCACCGTTGCCCAGTTCGCCGTTCTTGTTATACCCCCAGCACTTCACACCGCCGGTTTTGGTGAGGGCGCAGGTGTGCCCCCAGCCGGCGACGACTGCCTCCACCCCGGAGCTTAACCCGGATACGTTCACCGGAGCGCCGCTGTCGATAAACGTTCCATTCCCAAGCTCGCCGTGTTCGTTCCTGCCCCAGCAGCGCACGCCCCCCGCCGTGGTGACGGCGCAGGAGTGGTTGCGGCCGGCGGCGATTGAAGCGGCGCGGCCGGTGGATCCCTCCGTCGGGAGCGGCGTATTGGTGGCTGATTCGGTTTCGCCGGGAGCCGGCTGGGTCGGCTCGGGGGTGGGAGCAATCCCGCTGCCGCCCAGCTGGCCGTACTTGTCGTTGCCCCAGCACATCACCCCGCCGCTTTCCATCAACGCGCAGGTATGGGAACCGCCGGCCGCGATCGACCGGAATTTACCGGGGATATCCGCGATCTGTCCGCGCTCCGTTTTTTGTTCGTCCACCTGGCGGTAGCGGTTATCCCCCCAGCACTTTGCGCCTCCGCCGGAGATGATCGCGCAGGTGTGATAGGTTCCCGCCGAAAGTCCGGTCACGGATCCAATCCCCGCCACCGGCGTGGGGAGTTCCATCTCGCCGCTGATCAAATTCCCCAACTGGCCGTACTTGTTGTACCCCCAGCACTCAACCGAGTTGTCGGTCAGCATGACGCAGGTGTGGTATCCACCCACCGCCAGGCTTTCCGCCATGCCGTGCATTCCGTAGACCCGCGAGGAAACATTGCTGGAAAAGAAGAACACCCCCTGTCCCAACTGACCCAGATCGTTCCGGCCCCAGCAATACACATCCCCCGTGCTGGTCAGGACACAATCGTGAGTCACGCCGGATCCGATCGCCGTGATCGTCGAAGTGGAGGGAAAAGCTTCGCGGGAGATCCAGTACGGCCGCAGGGAGATTCCCATTACCTCCTCTCCGTCCTTCTGCTGGAAATCCACAATCCCCCAGCAATAGATTTCGGCGCCATCGGTCGCGCAGGAGTGCATCGTACCCGCGGAGACCAGCGTGGCCGAAAACGGCAGGGATACTTTCACGGGGGTAGTGCGGCTGGTTTGCGTTTCATCGCCCAGCTCGCCGAAGGCGTTATTCCCCCAGCAGTACACGTCGCCGCCGCCCGTCCGCGCGCAGGTGTGGTTGTATCCGGCGGCCAGGTCCGCCACATCCGCCAGACCGGGGACATCCGCGGGGATGGATTTTTGAGTCGTCGTCCCGTCGCCGAGCTGGCCGTCCTCGTTGTCCCCCCAGCATTTAACCGTTCTGCGATCGGTGATGACGCAGGTATGACGCCTGCCGGCGGCAATCGCCGTTGCGGTAAAACTCGGGGTGGGCGAGAGGGTGGATGTGGTGGTCGGTGTGGACGTCGGCTCAGGTGTTAGGGTGTTCGTCGCCAGCGGGGACCAGGTCGCCACATTGGGCGCGGCGCCACCGCCGGTAACGGCGGCGG
>CAZYSF010000094.1:0-3899 GCA_964649635.1 uncultured Anaerolineales bacterium
CTGGCGCGCGAGCAGGTGTGGGGCGACGACCGCCACTGCGAGCGCTGTGAGACCCCGGTGATCAAGAAAAACCTCGATCAGTGGTTCTTCCGGATCACCAAATACGCCGAAGAGCTGCTGGATTTTGCCGGCATCGACTGGCCCGAACGGGTGCGGACTCTGCAGACCAATTGGATCGGACGCAGCGCGGGCGCGCGGGTGAGCTTCCGCACCGAGGCGGACGACCCGCTCGAGGTATTCACCACCCGCCCGGATACGCTGTGGGGCGCCACCTTCATGGTTCTGGCGCCGGAGCACCCGCTGGTGGAAACGCTCACCACACCCGAGCGCAAGGCGGAAGTCGCGGCCTACGTTCAGCAGGCGCTGCGGCAATCCGACATCCAGCGTGAATCGGCGGACAAGGAGAAGACCGGCGTTTTCACCGGCGGATTTGCCGTCAACCCCGTCAACGGCGTGCGCATCCCGGTCTGGATCGCCGATTACGTGGTGATCACCTACGGGACGGGGGCGATCATGGCGGTCCCCGCGCACGACCGGCGCGATTTCGATTTCGCCCTGAAGTACGGCCTGCCGATACTGCCCGTGATCAACCGCACCGACGGCCTGACCAAATCCTTCGCCCTCGCCAAAACGATGAAACCCGGTCTGGCGGAGGCGCTGCGCGCGGAGGCGATTCCCTTCGAGGAACGCGAGGGCTCGCTCTGCATCACCATCCCCGCGGAAAAGATCGACCGCTATATCGAGATCGCCCGCGCCCGCCTGCAGCCGGGCTGCTGGAACGAGATCGTCGGCACCCGTTGGCAGTTCATTTTCGATGATGGGGTTTGCGACTGGGACAGTATCGACAGCGAGCAGGAGATCCTGGCGCGCTGCCAGGAACTGGAACCGAACGTCCGCGGCAAACGATCGCTGATGGAAATGGTCTGGTCGCTCGAGTTCTACCGCGACGCGCTGTTCCATGACCAGAACGGGGAGATGATCCATTCCGGAGAGTTCAGCGGCACCCCCGGCGCGGCGGCAGTTAAAAAAGTCGCCGAGTGGCTCACGGTCCGGAACGCCGGCGGCCCGACCGTTTCCTACCGGCTGCGCGACTGGCTGATTTCCCGCCAGCGGTTCTGGGGCGCGCCGATCCCGCTGGTCCGCTGCCCCGTGCACGGGCAGGTGCCCGTCCCGGAGGACCAGCTTCCGATCCTGCTGCCGGACGACGTCGAATGGAAGCCGACCGGCGAGAGCCCGCTCAAGCTGCACCCGACCTGGGCCCGCGCGAAGTGCCCGGTGTGCGGCGGGGAGGCCGAACGCGAAACCGACACGATGGACACCTTCATGTGCTCGTCGTGGTATCACCTGCGCTACCTGAGCCCGAAGAACGACCGGGCCGCCTTCGACCCGGCCGAGTACGATTACTGGATGCCGGTCGACTGCTATACCGGCGGGATCGAGCACGCCACGATGCACCTGATCTACACCCGCTTCTTCCACAAGGCCTGCCGCGATATGGGCATCACCCGCGGCCCCGAGCCGATGCTCCAGCTGCGCAACCAGGGGATCATCCTCGGCGAAGATTCGGAGAAAATGTCGAAGAGCCGCGGCAACGTGATCGCGCCCGACGTGCTGGTGAAGAAATTCGGGGCCGACACCGTGCGCGCCTACCTGATGTTCTTCGCGCGCTGGGATCAGGGCGCGCCGTGGAGCTCGACCGGAATCGAAGGCACCCACCGCTGGATCAACCGGATCTGGGGATTGGCCGCGAACGCGCCGAAGCACACTTCCGCTCCGGCGGACGAACATGCCGCCCGGACGCTGACCCGCGCCACTCACCAGACCATCCGGCGCGTGACGCGCGATTTTGAGCGTTTTGAATTCAACACCATCATTTCGGGGCTGATGGAGTTCACCAACACACTGTATAAATACCGCGAAACTTCGCTGTATGGGTCTCCGGAATGGGAGCAGGCGATCGACAGCCTGCTGCTCCTCGCCGCGCCGGTTGCGGTGCACATGACGGAGGAACTCTGGCGCCGGCGCAAGGGGCCGCAGGCGGAATCGGTACACCGGCAGGCCTGGCCGGTTTACGATCCGGCGCTGGCCGCCGAGGATGAAGTGACGATCGTCATCCAGGTGAACGGAAAAGTGCGCGAGCGGCTGAAGCTTCCGGCCGGGATCGGAAAAGAGGAAGCCTGCACGCTGGCCCTGGCAAATGAAGGTGTGAAAAAATGGCTGGAAGGAAAAACACCGCGCCAGGTGATTTTTGTCCCGGATAAACTGATCAACCTGGTGCTGTAAATAAATCGAAGCGGCCCGTAATACCCGCGTGTTCCTGGCGGGTACCGCTTCGTTTTTTTTTTATTTTCGCCCCGAAGCGCTTGCCCCCGCGTGTTTCTAGCGGGGGGTATCTACGATGTTCGCGGTGGAATTATCCCCGCGCCGTGCTCACGCATAGCGGTTATCCTAATCCCGTCCCGGCCAAAAACCACCGGAGACGGGCTGTCGCCGGTGATGCCTGCTTCCGGAGAGGAGGTGAATGAGACCGGATTATTGAAGCTTTTATTCACCGCGGATACTGTTTTTTTCCTTTATAATCTTCGGAATGATGGATAACAACCCTTCCCCGGCAACCATGACGGATATCGAGACGCTTCACCGGATCAGCCTGGAGCTGGTCCGTGAGACGTCGCTCGAGGCCGTCCTCGATCGGACGGCCAGTGTCGCGCGCCGCCTGACCGGCGCCCGGCATGCCGTGGCCGCGATCCTGGATGAGAAGGGGGATCTCGACCGGTTCGTCTATTCCTTCTCCGATCCGGACGACGCCGAAAAATATTCGGTACCGGGCTTATGGTGGAATCTCATCGAGAGATTATGCGCGGAAAGCGTCCCTGTCTTAACCGCGGCCATGAAGCAGGACCCGCGATTTTCCGGTTTACGGGGCATCTCGACCCAACTGAATTGTGTCTTGGGTGTTCCGTTGCTGGTGAAAGGGAAGCCGATCGGAACCGTCGTTCTGGCCGAGAAAGCCGGGGGAGGGGAATTTCTGCGCGAGGAGCAGCAGGGGATCGAGATCCTGGCTTCCTTTGCCTCGGTGGCGATCACCAACGCCCGGGCCTGTTCCCGGATCACGGACAATGAACGCGAACTTTCCCAGCGGAATCAGGAGCTGGCGATTTTCAATGATGTCGCCATTGCCGCCAACACCACCTTGGAGTTGGAAGGGATCCTGGCCACCACGCTGGACCGGATGATGCTGCATTATCAGGCGCTCAGCGGGCAGATCTTTCTGGTGGAGGAGGAAACCGACGATGCGCGCATGGCGATGCAGCGCGGCGACCTTAAGGCGTTTTACTGGGAAAAGGACGCCTTCACGCTCGGGGCCGGACTGGTCGGCAGGGCTTCCGCCTCCAAGGAGCTCACGGTTGTGGTCGATCCGGCGGCCGAACCCGGATTCGATGATGAGGCTTTCCGCGCCAACGGCCTGCGGATGATGATCGGCATCCCGCTGAACTCGAAAGGCCGGGTGCTCGGCGTGATGATTCTTTCCTCAAAGGAGCTGATGGATTTCACCGAGCGGCAGAAAGCGCTCCTGGAGGCGGTCGGGCTGAGCGTCGGCACGGCTGTGGAGAACGGCTTGCTCCACCGCAAAGCCCAGCGCCTGGCGGTGATGGAGGAACGCGAGCGGATCGGCATGGATCTGCATGACGGGATCATTCAGTCCATTTATGCGGTCGGGCTGAGCCTGGAAGAGGGGCTGATGGAACTGGCTGCGACCAACCCGGAGGCGCGCTCCAAACTGGAACGGGCGATCGCGGGCTTGAACGCGGTCATCCGCGATATCCGCGAATACATCACCGACCTTCGGCCCAAGCGGTTCATCTTCGATAATTTGGCCGTCGGGCTGGATATGCTGA
>CAZYSF010000095.1:0-1531 GCA_964649635.1 uncultured Anaerolineales bacterium
AACGAATTCCGGCCGGCTTCGCCGCGCAGCCAGGGATCCAGCGCGGCTTCCATTCCGCCCTGTCCGTAAAAGGCCGTCGTGAATCCGACCACCGGCGCCGACGCGGGACCGGGATATTCACGTGTGTAAGCGCCCGCCACCCCTGCGGTGACGGCCAGCGGCAGGCCGTTGCGGTCGAAGAGATCTCCGCGCCGCGCGCGGCGGTCGTGCAGGACGCGCCGGTAGTTATCGGTCCGGACCCGCAGCACGGGCGCGCGGTATATCCCCCACCAGCCCGCGCTTACACCCGCCGCGGCGAAGGCGAGCAGGAAGATCACCGAGAGGACTCGGACCGGACGATCGGGACGGACATCCGCGGCCGCGGCCGGCGCCCTGTTCGAAAGGATAAGCAGGAAGCCGAGCATGATCATGCTCCCCAGCAGCGAGGAGCCGCCGTAACTCATCCAGGGCAGGGTCACCCCGGTCAGCGGCAACAGGCGCAATCCGCCTCCGATGATCAGGATCGATTGACAGCCAAGCAGCGCGCTGAGGCATGCGGCGATCAGGCGGGCGGCGGGATCCGTGGAGCGGATCGCAATCCGCATTCCGCGCAATACCAGCACGGCCATGACGGTCAGGCAGCCGACGGCGCCCAGCACCCCGTATTCCTCGCTGAGCGCGGAAAAAATAAAATCCGAATACGCCACCGGCACGAGCCCCGGAGCGCCCAGGCCTGGTCCGCGGCCGATCAGCCCGCCAGCCGCGACCGAGATCAGCGACTGCACCACCTGATACGAGGTGTTGCTCGGGTCCAGCCATGGATTCCACCAGGTGGCGATCCGGTCGCGGATTGTCGCGCTCAGCGCGTACCCGCCGCCCAGGATCGCGAGCGCGGCGGCGGCCCCGAACAGAAGGATCCCCGTTTTGCGGTAGGCAAGGTACAAGGCCAGTACCAATGCGGCGATGAGCAGCATGGCGGCGCCAAGATCCTGTTGGAGGATATGCAGCAGTACGCCGGCCGCGCCGAACAGCAGCACGGGAAACGCGTCTTTGGGCTCGGGGCCGTTGCCGGTGTTCCGGCGCGGTGCGAGTGTGAACGCGGCGAATACCGGGAAGATCCAGCGCAGGAATTCCGAGGGCTGGAAATAAATGCCGTCCAACCCGAGCCACAACCGCGGCGAATCCTCCCCCGCGCCGACTCCGAAAAACAGCGTCGCGGCCACCGCCGCGAGCGCCGCCCCCAGCCAGAGGTAGCGGTACTTGCGCAGCCATTCCAGATCATGCGGCAGCCGCAGAAAGACCATCAGCAAACCGCCCACCAGGAACAGCCACAGGGTCTGGCGCAGCGCGGTTTCCGGCGATAACCGCACCAGGATCTGCAATCCCCATCCGCACAGGAACAGGGCCGCCGGCAGCAGCAGGGGATCGCGGTTGGGGAGGATGCGGTCGAGGGTGCGGTGGAGAATCCACGCGACCAGACCCCAGACACCCATGGCAAAGAGGGCCGACCAATACGGCGGGGTTACTGTCCCTGGCCCGGCCCGGACCGAAG
>CAZYSF010000096.1:0-4560 GCA_964649635.1 uncultured Anaerolineales bacterium
AACAGCGCGGTCGGCATCCTGGATCTCGATGCGCTGACGGTCACCGAACGCCACAAATATGCGGTTCTCGGCGGCAGCGGAATCGGTCCGGATCATCTGGCGTGGAGCCCCGACGGGAAGTGGCTGGCGGTGGCAAACCAGGCTGAGTTCGCCGAGGACGGCAAGGTCTCGCTCTGGGTGATAAGCCCGGACGGCAGCGAGGAAATTCACATCGGTTCCGGCGATCTGCCGATCTGGAATCCCGACGGCACGGTCCTGGTCTACACCGCTCCGGACGGCGTTTTTGCGGTCAAGGCGGGTGAGTGGGTGCCGTCCCGCATCCTGCTGCCGGACGGCGCGCAGGTGATCGATTGGGTGGAGCCCGAATAATTTTCCGGGCGCGCGAGCATTTATCGGCGGCTGTCCGGTGCAGCGCGCGACGGTGGAAATCCGGCCATAATTTTATACCGGCACAGCCGTCAACTCAATTTGATCCGAATATACAATAGCCCTTTACGCGGGGTATTTTTTTTCCACGGGGAGAGAAGCATGAAAATCCGGAAATCCTTTATGCTATTTCTGATCGGAATGGCAATCCTGCCGACAGGGTGTCAGGCTTCCGCGGGCACTCCATCCGGCCAGCGGATCATGCGGGTCGGTTATTTTCCGAACATCACCCACTCCCAGGCGCTGATCGGCATGGCGCGCGGGGATTTTCAGACCGCGCTGGGAGAGGAAGTCGAGATCAAGGCCACCCAATTCAACGCCGGCCCTTCCGCCATCGAAGCCATCTTCGCCGGGCAGATCGATCTGACCTACATCGGACCCAATCCCGCCATCAACGGATTCATAAAATCCGAAGGCGAAGCGCTGCGGATCGTGTGCGGCGCGACCAGCGGCGGCGCGGCGTTCATCGTCCGGCCCGCGGCGCTCATCCGGTCGGCCGCCGACCTGGCGGGCAAGAAGATCGCTTCTCCGCAGCTCGGCAACACCCAGGATGTCGCGCTGCGCCGGTACATCCTCGCCAACGGTCTGCAGACCCTCGAACAGGGCGGGACCGTCGAAGTCGTCCCGACAGATAATCCGCTGATCCTGGACATGTTCCGGCTCGGGCAGATCGACGGCGCCTGGGTGCCCGAACCGTGGGCCAGCCGGCTGGTGGTGGAAGGCGGCGGCGAAGTGTTCCTGGATGAACGCGACCTCTGGCCGGAGACCGGCGGCGAATTCGTCACCGCCCACATCATCGTCAGCACCAAGTTCCTCGCGGAGCACCCGGACCTGGTCAAAGCGTGGATCCGCGCGCACATCGATGTGACCCAATGGGAACTGGAGCACCCCGCCGAAGCCCGGGAGCTCCTGAACATCGAAATCGAAAAACTGACCGGCAAGAAGCTCGCCGCGGAAGTGCTCACGATGGCGTGGGGACGGATGACGGTGACCTGGGACCCAATTTCCGAATCCCTCTTCACCTCGGCGCAATCCGCCTACGAGGCGGGATTCCTGAAGGAAGAACCGGTTTTGGACGGGATATACGACCTAAAATTGTTGAACGAGATCCTTGTGGAAAAAGCGCTGCCGGCAGTCCGGTAATCCATCGGTTATTTCCGGGAAAAAAAATCCCCGATCCGTTTGGATCGGGGATTTGCAATTATGACGCCGGGGCTCCGCGTGCCGGATTTTACCAATACGGATGCACCTGCGGCCTGATTTTTTGATCATACAGGGATTGGATTTTCTCCATCACCCCGGGCGCCAGCGCCGGCAGGTCGGCCGCGGCGGCGTTCTCCTCCACCTGCGCCGGCCGCTTCCCGCCGGGGATCGCGCACGTGACCGCCGGAAACATCAGAATCCACCGCAGCGCAAATTGCGCCATCGTCATCCCGTCCGGGACGAGCGGCCGCAGGCGTTCGACCGCTTCCAGCCCCAGGGTGTAATCCACCCCCGAGAAAGTCTCACCGCGGTCGAAGGCCTCGCCTTTGCGGTTAAACGCGCGGTGGTCATCCGCTTCGAACGCGCTTTTGGCTGAGAATTTTCCGGTGAGCATTCCGGAAGAAAGCGGCACCCGGGCGAGAATCCCCACTTTCCGTTTTGCCGCCTGCTCGAAGAAAAGATCCGCCGGCCGCTGGCGGAAGATGTTGAAGATGATCTGGACGGTTTTGACGTTCGGGAATTCGATCGCCTTGAGTGCTTCCTCAACCTTCTCCACGCTGACCCCGTAATGGCGGAGCTTCCCCTGGCGGGCAAGGTCGTCGAGGATGCCGAAGACCTCAGGCCGGTAATACACTTCCGTCGGCGGGCAGTGCAGCTGCAGCAGGTCGAGCGAGTCCACCGCCAGGTTCTTCAAACTCCGTTCAACGTATGCGGTGAGGTTTTCGCGGTTGTATCCCGCCGCCGTGTGCGGATCCAGGCGGCGGCCAGCCTTGGTGGCCACATGAAACTCCCCGGGCCTCTCGCGGCGCAGCCGGGACAGCAGCTGCTCGCTGTGCCCGTCGCCGTAGACGTCGGCGGTGTCGAAGAAATTCACACCCAGGTCCAGCGCGCGGTGCAACGCGGCGAGCGAATCCGAATCCTGCACCGCGCCCCACGTCCCCCCGATTGCCCAGGCGCCGAAGCTGATGGTGGAAACCTTCCAGCCGGTTCTTCCCAATTCGCGGTATTGCATGGTGGCCTCCTTGGAATTCCTTGACATACCCATGTTCGTCATTCCGCGTGTACTTGGCGGGAATCCAGGGGGGGATGCTGGCTCTAGATCCCGGCGTGTTCTCAGCCGGGATCTAGGGGTTGGTAATAATAGTCATTCCTGGATGCCGGCTACAATCACGCCGGCATGACGACCAATTCGTCATCCCCGAGTGTTTTTATCGGGGATCCAGGGGATGCTGGCTCGTCATCCCGGCGGGTTCTCAGCCGGGATCCAGGGGTTGTAATAGTAGATCCTCATGGATGCCGGCTAAAATCACGCCGGCATGACGACAATCACCTTCCACACTTCCCATCCGTCCTCGCGGTAGATGAGTTCGCACCCGGGGATGCCGGCGCCGAGGCGGAGACGCTCCCCGGGACCCGCCAGCACGTAATCCGCGCCGCTTTGTGCGAGCGCGGCGAGCCGCTCGTCATCAACCCGCCCCCCGTCCAGGATCGTCTGAACCAGGATGAGTTTTTCGGGATTGTGGATCGTCTCGGGTCCGTGGCCGATGAACGCGGTCAGGCCGGTCCAGGCCGGCAGCGCATTTCCCGCGCCGTAGCCGCTAAGCACGACCGCGCCCGGTTCGGCGTTCGCCCCCAGCCACAGGAGCGCCCGGACTTCGGCCTGCGGAAGAAAAACCGGCGCGGCGGGCTTGAGCGCGGTTGAGAACGCCCAGCCCCAGAATAGAACGGCGGCCGGAAGCAGCAAGCCCGTCGCGAGGATGAACGCCGGCCGCCGGATTCGATCCGCTATACTTCTTTCGACGAACAGCAGCGCGAGGACGATCAGCGTCATCCAGAAACCTTCGGATAAGCGGCGCTGGATCGAGACCGGCAGATACACCAGCACCGGAATGATGATCAACCACCCGACGGGCAGCAGCCAGCGTTCGTCCTCGCGGCGCGCGAGCCATACCCCCGCCAGCGCCGGGAGGAGAAGCACGCCGTACGAAATCAAATAATCCAGGACCGGCGGTGCCGGTAATGTATTCTGGGCGGCCCATTGCCGCAGCACCGGATCCAGCGAAAACGAAATGGCCGAATACAGCAACAGCGGAACCGTAAAGACGGCGGCGGCAAGCGCCCGGATCAGGGCAGACCGCAGGGAAACCGGGATTGGCTCACGGCGAAGGCGGGTCCGGATGAACCATAATCCGAGGAACGCGGCGATCACCGCTCCGCCGACGACGATCGCGAGCGGCTGGAAAAACCATCCGAGCGCCAGCGCCAGCCCGATCTTAACACCCGATCGTGCCGGAGCTGCCTCCGCCGCGGGCGAGATAAACCATGCCAGTGAAAGCAGCAGGAGCGCGCGCGCCGCGGCCAGATGCGGAAGCCCGAACAGCGAAAGGAATCCAAACGCCTCAGGGGAAGTGAACTCGAGCGGGTACGCCCCGGCGGCGAGCAGAACCCAGCCGAAGCCTCCGCCAAACGCAGCGGCGGCAAGCCCCCAGCGGCGGAGCGCGATGCTTTCGAAGAAACACGCCAGAAAGCGGTAGATCGCCAGGAACATCGCGATCCCGGCCGCGATCCGCGCCAGGTGAAAAAGCGCCACCAGTTGTTCATGCAGCGCCGCGCCGCCGGCCAGCTTTCCCAGGAGCAGGAACGGCAGGTAGAGCAGCGCGCCGTTCTGCGGTTCGGTCGTGTACGGGATGCGGAACAGCCACGCGCCGTCCGCGCCCTGGCGCATGTCGGCGATGTACGAGTTGCCGTCCTCCACGCCGAACAAGAATCCGCTGAAGCGCCACTCCTCCCCCTGCGCGGAATAGGCTGCCAGATACGGGAGCGCGAGCAACACCGACGCGGCAGCCGCGAAGATCAATACCCAGCGCCATTCCGAGCGGGTTACGCGTCCCATCGTCTCAATACTCCATACGCCGCGAGCGCCAGCGCGGC
>CAZYSF010000097.1:0-10189 GCA_964649635.1 uncultured Anaerolineales bacterium
AATAAACAAATTTCGTGTTCTTCAGGTTTCGCTTCGTGTTCTTCGTGGATTCTTTTATTTTTTCTTCTTCCCCAATTTGGACGCCCAGGTATCGAGCGTGGACTGGTGGGCGACCGCCAGCACCTCGTCGGATTCCTGCAAAACGGTGGACCCGTGCGGGAGTATCAGGTCGCCCTTGCGGATGACGGCCACCAGAACGCACTCGGTGGGAAGCCCGAGCTCCCGGATCGCCTTCCCATTCGCCTCGGATTCCGGATGGATTTTCTCTTCCACGAGCGAGAAGGCGCCTTTGCGCAGCTTGATGAGGGTCATCATGTCGCCCAGCGACATTTCCTCCGCGATCAGGCGCGCCATCATATCCGCCTGGCTGATGGCCACGTCCACGCCCATTTCCGGCGTGAACAGCCATCCGTTCTTGGGATTGTTCACACGCGAGATCACTCTTGGCACATGGAACTCGAATTTGGCCAGGGTGGTGATCACCAGGTTGGCTTCATCCTTGTCGGTCACCGCCGCCAGCACTCCGGCCTTGGCGATCCCCGCCTGTTCGAGGGTGGCGGGCGAACTCATCTCGCCGAAGACAACCGTTCCTTCGGGCAGTTCCTTTTTAAGCCGTTCGAGAATCTCCGGCCGGTCGTCCACAACCCGCACGGTATGGCCGCCCTGCAACAGGAATTCGGCCAGATGGGAACCGACTTTTCCGCCGCCGACGATGATGACATTCATCGCTGACCTCCTTCTCCAATCCCCAATAGCTGTTCAAACCGGTCCATGGACCCGGCCAGAACGGCGAAATGCAGGATATCGCCCGCGCGGATTTCCGTCCCCAGGACGGGGATGAATGCTTTGTCCTCGCGGGTGATGGCGACGACGGAAATTTCCCCCGGCGCCACGATCGCGTTTACGGTCCGGCCGATCATGGCCGGGGTCGCTTCGAGGGAGTGCAATGCCACCTCGCCGCTGCCGAATGCCAGGCGGGCGTCCAACTCGGAATGGGTGAGCACTTCCCGGATCCTTTCCGCGCCCCAGGCGGTGGAGGAGATGGTGCTCAACCCCAACCGCCGGTATATCTCCGCACGCTGCGGATCGTAAAGCCGGGCGACGACCCGCGGCACATGGAATATGTTCCTCGCAATCCGCGCCGCCACAATGTTGGCATTGTCGGAATCGCTGGTGGCGGCAAACGCGTCCGCCTGTTCGATCCCCGCCCGGATCAGCACATCCCGGTAGAATCCAACGCCGATGACAATATTCCCGCGAAATTCCGGCCCCAGCTTTTCGCGGATATTCTCGTCGCAATCGATGACGGTAACGTCATGCCCGTCCTGCGACATCAACCGGCTGACTTGCGCGCCCACTCTTCCGCATCCCATGATGATGGTTTTCATCAGGCCGTCCTTTCCAATGCCTTGCGGCGATTGTCTATTCGCCCGCCGACCGCGGAGGGGCAAGCATCTCCCGGCTCCGCGAGAAAATGCCGCGGCGAACCACGGATTTCCGGATTTTTTCCAGGATGTACACCGCCGGACCGAAAAGCGCGATCAACGCCCAGAAGGCGGGCGGTATCGGCAGCAACTCGAACAGGTTGTTGAATAAAGGAACATAGACCAGCGTCAGGATCAATACGATCTCAAGGACAACACTGAGCAGAAGCCCCCGGTTGCTCCAGTATCCCAATTCGCTTACGCGCTCGCGGCTTGTCCGGCAGGCGAACGCATTGCCGATCTGGCAGGAAACCACCCCGGCCAGGAATACGGTTGTCGCCAGGATATACGTCCGGCCGGGCGCCGTGCGGAGGAGCTCCCCGTACGGAAGCCAAAGGGGATTCAACAGATCCCGCCAGCCGGCCGGATCCATCCAATAATACACGAAAAAGAATCCACCGTAACACAGCGCGGTCTCAATAAATCCGAGCCAGAGGCTCCGCCCGAGGACGTCGCGGTCCAGCATGGGCTGGTTCCGTTTCCGCGGCGGGCGCTCCATCACATCCGGTTCCGGACGTTCGCTGCCCAGGGCGAGCGCCGGAAGCAAATCGGTTCCCAGATCGATGGCCAGGATCTGGGCGACGGTCAGCGCCATGGGAATGTCGAACAGCGCGGCCAGGACCAGCGGAACCATTTCCGGAATGTTACTGGCAAAAATATACGTGGAAAATTTTCTCAGGTTGTCGAATACGGTCCGGCCTTCCTCGACCGCCCGGGCCACCGCGCCGAAATTATCGTCGGTAAGGATGAGATCCGCCGCTTCGCGGGCGACGTCCGTCCCGCTGATCCCCATCGCCACGCCGATATCCGCTTTGCGCAGGGCGGGGGCATCGTTCACGCCGTCGCCGATCACCGCCACCACATCCCCCCGTTCCTGAAATGCCGACACCAGCCGCAGCTTGTGCTCCGGCGCCATCCGCGCAAAAATCACTTCCTCCCGCAGCAGAACCTGCAATTGGGCGTCGCTGAGCTGATCCAGCTCCGCGCCAGTGAGGATGCGCGGATTATCGGTTGTCAGCATGCCGATCCGGCGCGCGAGCGAGTCGGCCGTCAGCCCGTAATCCCCGGTGATCATCACCAGGCGGATGCCGCCTTTTTTACAGCGCTCAACCGCCTCGGCCACTTCCGGCCGCGGCGGATCCATCATCGCCGCAAGTCCCAAAAATACCAGATCGCGTTCGACGGATTCGGAGGAATAATCCGACCCAGCGCCCGTGCGGAGCGGCAGGCTGCGGTATGCGAGCGCCAGCACCCGCAGCGCATTGCGGGCATACCCGTCGTTGGCCGCCAGAATCCGGGTCCGCAAGTCCTGATCCAGGGGACGGTCTTCCCCATTGATGCGGATGTGCGTGCACAGGTGCAGGACCTCGCGCGGGGCGCCTTTCACGAAGGCCGCCTCTTCCTGGTTGCCGCGCCGGTGGATCGTGCTCATCCGCTTCCGGCGGGCATCGAACGGAATCTCATGGATGCGCGGATACACCGCCCCCGCATCGGACTCGTTTATTCCCGCCTTAAGCGCCAGGACGCGCAGCGCCGCTTCGGTCTGATCGCCGAGGTAAGACCATTTCGGCCGTTCCGGAGCGGGGGGCAGAAGGCGGGAATTGTTGCACATTGCGCCGGCGGAAAAAAGCAGGTTGAGGTCCTCCCGGGCCGGGCCGGCCGGCGCGGGCAGGCATTCCCCTTTCGGTTCATATCCCGAGCCGGTAATCCGGTAGCGGCGGTCGCCCGCCCACACCTCACGGACCGTCATCTGATTCTGGGTGAGGGTTCCGCTCTTATCCGTGCAGATGACCGACGTGGTGCCGACCGTCTCCATCATCGCCAGGCTCTTCACCAGCACGCCGTGCCGCGCCAGGCGCTGGACGGCGATGGCGAGCGAGAGAGTCAGGGTGGGAACGAGGCCTTCGGGAATGACCGCGACAATGATCCCGATCGCCAACAGGAATGCGCTGAGCCAGGGTATCCCTTCCTGCCACACACCCCAGGCGAAGGACAGGGCGCCGATTCCGAGCGCCGCAAGCGTGAAGGTCCGCGTAATCCGGCGCATCTCCTTCTGCAGCCGGCTTTCCTGCGCCGGAGTTTCCTGCGTCAACCGCGCAATGCGGCCGAATTGGGTCAGGGCTCCGGTGGAATAAACCACCGCCCGGGCGGTCCCGGAGGCGACCGAAGTCCCGGCGAAGACCAGGTTCGGCCGTTCCACTTCGGTCAGCTCCAGCCGCGCGGAGGCTTCGGCGGATTTCCGGACCGGCAGCGCCTCGCCGGTCAGCGCCGCGTTGTTCACCCGCAGCCCGAATTCCTCGACCACGCGCGCGTCGGCGGGGATATTGTCGCCTTCGGCCAGAACCAGAATATCGCCCGGGACGATCTCCGTTGCCGCCAGGCTGGATTCCGTTCCGTCGCGCAGCACCCGCGCATAATCGGGCAGCAATTTCTCGAGTGAGGAGATTGCCCGCTCCGCGCGGTATTCCTGCCAGAATGAGAAAACAGCGTTGACCACGACCACCACCCAGATGGCGCCTCCCAGGAGCGGACGGCCGCTGGCGGCGGCAAACAATCCGGCTGCCAGCAATAAAAGCGCCATGGGATGCGAAATCAGGGCCAGGAGACGCCGGTACTCGAGCGCGACAGGTTTTTCGACGTGCAGGCGGTTTGGTCCGTAGAGAGAGAGACGGGAGGCGGCTTCAGCGGTGGATAGGCCTTCCGGACCGGTTTCTAAAGCGGTAAAGACGTCGGTCGGGCGGAGCGAGTGGATAGGCGCCGAGGGCATAGCAGCCGCTACGACGTCCGTTGCGGTTGTCGCAGGAAAAGGTGTCCGCGCAGCCGAACGCTAAGCATCTTCATCCGGCTCGGCGGTTTCCTTGGGCTTGCCACCGGCCCGCGGTTCGGAAGCGGATTTGCTTTCCAGATATTGGTCGAGGAACGAGGACCCCATACCGGTATCTCCATGGAGGGCTTCCTCGAATTCTCCGGCAATGATCGGTGATTCAAACCGCGCCGGCCGACGCACGCCGAAAAGTTCCGCAAACCGGCTGATAAGCACTAGAAGATTATAGCGGTATTCCTGTGCCCGCAGCGATTGCCATTCAACGATGTTACCCATCGGTCCCTGAACGCGGGATTTTTCCCGGATGATCCTGTGAATTTGTTCCGGATCCCGGTAGCCGACCGGTGACAGGAGAATCGCATGGGCGATCAAAACCAAAACGCCCAATGAGATCAGGACAACCCAACCGCCCTCTGTCCACTTCCCGACAATCTGGCCGACGAAAATTAAGGCGGATAATGCCGCGGCGCCACCAGCAGCCAGACTTCCCCATTTTCTGCGCCGACCGGTGAAATGGACCAGGATGTGCTTCCGGATAGCCAAACCCATGGCCATGATGGGCAAAAAGACTCCTACGCCATAATACGGCACGGCCAGGCTCACTCGGCCCTGCACCAAAAACAAAATAAGGATGACCACAATGGCGGCGGCGGTAACCGGCCGGGTAAAGGTCCCCTTCGGATTCCGATACACGACAATTTCCGGAATTTCCCCGATTGCCACGTTTCTCCAGGCCATCGCCTGCAGATCCTGATAGGCCGTCATCGAGGCTGCCGCCAGCAGAATCACGGCCAGGATCTGATACGCCCAGAATAGAATCGTTCCATCGGGAACAAATCCGAAACCGATCAGGGCGAGATTGCCGACCAGGCTCCGTCCATTCGTGCCATCAAACACATTAAAACGGATCGAGAATGTGGCCAGCAGGAGGGTCGTCAATCCGCCGTAAAACAGGAAGGAAGTCTGCACAAACCGGCCGATTCCGGATTTGCCGCCGTAAAAATTCCAAAGCGCTTTCAAACGCGGCAAATGCTTTTTTCCCCATCGCACAATCCCGGCATCCTCGTCGATGACGAATTGAATTCCGTTCGACATCGCTTCCAATCCGGAAAGCGCGACCAGCCCCTTCATCGAGGCGGTCAGCATGTGGTACATCGCATCCCATAGGGAGACCGGTTTGGGAGCCAACAGGTCCGGCACCGCCGCCTGTCCGGCCGAATGGGCTGCGAAAAGGCCGATTGCCAAAACCAGTGTCAGCATGGCAAACAGCGCAAGCATGATGAAAACGACCTGGGCCGATTCTCCCCGCCCGCGGATTGTAAGATACCAGGTGATGCCGACGACAACGATCCCGATCAGCACATGCCAGATCCACGGAATACCCGTGGCATCGCGCAGTGAAAGCAATTGATCGACGCCCGACAATGATGAAACGACTATGGTGAAAATGTAATCCTGGATCAGGACCACGGCAACGATCAGGCTGAGGGACGGCCCAAGATATCGCATGGCGGCTGTAAACGATCCGCCGCCTTCGTTGAATACGCCAAGGGAATACATATACAACGCGCCGAACACGAAATTGGCCAGCGCGATGAATATCACCGCGATGTAACCGTACTGCTGAAGCCCGTAGGGATGCAGGGCGCCCATCATTTCGCCCGTGGCGTAGTAATACGACGTGAAATAGTCCACCCCGAACAGGGCCACCGCCGCGAGCAGGCCGATCTGCCCGGCACCATGAACCTTTGCATCTTCCTGGCGTTCGCGCGGAGAGATACGATAGGCGATGAAGAGAAAAACGATCAACATCAAAATGGGGATCATAAAGTCTGCTTTTCTTTATATGCGGGAACGCGTGTCGAATCCGCGGCCTACTTCCGCGCGGATTGAAACGCATCTTCCAGCGTGCATAATTCGGCCAGGATGTGGTTGCGGGTCGAGGCGCTCAAGCGGGTGTCCTGGGCGATCTTGACCGATTCCTCCTGCGCGGCCCGGACGACGAACGCCGGCACGAACATGATCCTTCCGGCCGGGATTACCTCGAAGGGATAATCCTTCATTTTCAGGCTCTGATCGTCGAAATAGGGGAGGGAGATCGACAGGCCCCGGTTCAAATCCCCGGCCGAGGCGCGCCGTTTGATGGTCTGGATGATCTCGCGGGTTTGATAGATCGCGAGCGCCCGGCCCTGATTGACAAGCTGGCCGAGAATGCCGTGGCGCTTGCGCTGGTATTCCTCGTCCGCTACGAAGTACGCCGCCAGCCCCACCGCCGTATGAAGAACCTGCAGGAAATGCTGCATGGAAGCGATGTTGGCTTCCGCCTCCGCCACGCCGCCCACCAGTAGCTTGCCGTCCTTGTCGAAAGCGATCCATTGCGGAAGGAAGAACCGCCGGGCATAGGGCACGAAGGGAACCTGCAGCGCGCCGCGGCTCTGGTCCGCCCCGCCTTCTTCGACGATGGCATCGGTCGATTCCGTGATCGCGGAGCCGACGTCGGGTTTCGCGGGATCCGGCTCGGAGGGGATCTCTTCGTCGTCGAGCGCGATGTAGTTGACGGTTCGGCCGCCGGGCAGCATGCTGCTGATCATGTGCCGGCAGGCGGCATAACGCAACACTCCAGCCGCGACGGCGGTACCCGGCTTGGGATGCTGTTCCAGTTCTTTGAACCGGGCCCGCAGCACGATCGTCAGGTCGGTGCGGGTGAGCCGGTCGACCAATCCGCCGGCCATCTGCTCGCGCTCCTCGGCCGGGATCATTTCCGTTTTGCCTGTTTTTGGATCCACTACGACCTTGTCGGGCAGGGAGAAGCGGACCTGGGAGGGTTTCTGCAGCAGCGTTTCCGCAACAGATCGAGCCTGGGCTTCGAAATAGCGTTGCAGCATAGCCGGCTGGGCTTCGAACAATTGCTGCTGCTGATGATATTCCCGATGAAGGAATTCCGTCGTCTTATCGATCAGGGAGGAATGATGTTCTGCCATAGATGTCCTGCCATTTTCCAGGCGGCGTTATCGCCGGGTTCCTGAGTTTATTCCTGCGGCGATCCACGATCGCCGCATCGTTCCAGCCGGATACAAGCACGAAGCCGGATTATACGACCGCGGAAGGGCATGTCAATCCACTCACGGTCGATGCAAGATAATGTCTGGAAAAGCGCCTTTTTAGCATGGTATTCGCATAGCAGTAGGCTTTTCAGGGGTTTACCCGAAAAAACAACTTTTGAACAAAGCGATAGGCTCGACACCGAATGGATGCCGAGCCTATCGATAGGGTCACAACGGGAAGGTTTTAGTCCGCGCCCCGGTAAATGCGTATTAATTTTTCGAAGAGGTCCAGCGCGGCTTCCCGCGAGCGCTGGAAGGCATTGCGCCCGATCATCTGGCCGGCGGCGCCGGCGTTGCGGATCGCGATCGCCTCATTAAGGATGATGTCGACATCGCCGCGCGGGCCGCCCGAAAACAGCACGATCCGCCGGCTCTGGAAGGCGCCCTGCAAAACATGCCGGATTCGGTCTTCCAGCGTCCCCAGCTTTACACCGTGCTTTTCGTAAAGAATACGCGTGTCCGCGTGCTCAATCCGTTCGGTCGGCAGCTTGAGGTAGATGATGTGGGCACCCATCTGGGCGGCGAGGTGCGCGGCGTAGGTGGTGATATCGGCGGCCGTCTCCGCCTCTTTGGGGATATTCGCGCCGCGCGGATAAGACCAACAGATCACCGGCAGACCCACGCATTTGGCCTGGCGCACGACCTCGCGAAGCTGTTCGTAGAGGATGCGCCGGTTGTTGGTTCCGGGATAGATGCCGAAACCCACCGCGGTGCAGCCCAGCCGCAGTGCGTCTTCGACAGTCGCAAATTGGGCCATCATCGGGTCCGGGTCATTGTGCAAAAGGTCGCGGCCGTTCATTTTCAGGACGAACGGTATTTGGCCGGCGTAATCGGCCGCCACGGCCTCCAGGAACCCCAGCGGTGCCACGTAGGCATTGCAGCCGGCTTCGATCGCCAGTTCGATGTGGTAGCGCGGGTCGTAGGCGGCCGGGTTGTTGCTGAAGGAGCGCCCGGGGCCGTGCTCAAAGCCCTGGTCGGCCGGCAACATCAGAATTCGCCCCGTCCCGGCCAGCTTGCCGTGGTTTAGGATGCGGTACAGGTTGGTCCGCACGCCGGGATTGTCAGAGGAATACCAGCTGAGAATCTCGTCGATTCGGTTCATGATCCATTCTCCACGCGGAAATCCGCTGGCGGATATCTTCCGGGGGCGGGGCGCCGCCGGGGCAGGGTTCCGCTTTTAGTACAGGAACATCGGCTTGCCGAGCATATCGCTGACCCGCGGCCGGTAGTTCTCCTTGTCGTAGAGGGCCGAGACGTCCACCCGTTTTTTACCCTGGATGATCATATCCAGCGGAACGGTGGTGTAAATGCCCTGCTGGAGCGCCACCATGCGGCCGGTATGGCCGAGCGCCACCTGATCCAGCGCAAGGTTACCGAAGGAACTGGCAACCATCCGGTCGAGCGCGTCGGGCGCGCCGGAGCGCATGATATAACCCAGCTGCTGGTACATGATATTGACGCCGGTCCGGCGTTTTACTTCTTCGGCCGTGTAATGGCCTATGCCGCCGAGTTTCTGGTGGCCGTACGCGTCTTCTTCCCCGCGCTGGATGATGCCGCCGCCGGCTTCCGTCGCGCCCTCGGAAATGGTCATGATCGCATAATGCGAGGGGGACGCATTGCGGTCGGTGACGAGCAATTTGCAGAGCTTGTCCATGTCAAACGGGACTTCGGAGATAATCGCCCGATCGACGTGGGACAGATAGGCGGCGAACAGGGAAGTTTCCCCGGAGTTGCGGCCGAACAACTCGACCACGCCGAGCCGCTCATGCGAGCCGACCGAGGTGCGGAAGTTGGTGATCGCATCCACCGACCGGGTGACGGCGGTGGAAAAGCCGATGCAATAGTCGGTTCCAAAGACGTCGTTATCCATCGTCTTGGGGATCGCGACGGCGCGGAAACCTTCCTGATGCAGCCGGCTGGCGAAGGAGAGCGTATCGTCGCCGCCGATCGGAATGATCGCCTCCAGGCCAATCGCCTCCAGGACCCTCAGCGCGTGCTTGGTGCAGTCGACGGTTCCCTTGGCGTTGTTGACCCGGTCCTCGGTCCGGACGTGTTCCGGAACGTCCGCAGGTTTGACGTTCGAAGGGTTTGTGCGCGAGGTGTGCAGGAACGTCCCGCCGGTGCGGTCGATCTTGCGCACGGTTTCCGGCGTCAGCGGAAATGAGTATTTGCTGATTGATTCCGGATCATCCGGATTGATCCGCAGGACGCTCATCCAGCCGCGCCGCAAACCGACGACTTCGATATTGTTTTCCTGGGCGCGCGTAACCACGGCCTTGATCGCCACATTCAGGCCGGGCACATCTCCACCGCCGGTCAGAATGCCGATTTTAAACTTCGGTGCCATATCCGAACTCCTCCTGGGGAAAGTATGTGCTGAAAAACAGCCTTAAACCTGTGTCATTGTACAGCGGGAACCGGATTTCTCCAAGGGAATCCGGCACGGAAAAACGTTATTACTTAGGCAATCCGAGGCATTCGCCATCCGGACCGGGGGTATGTATAATTAGCGGGTAACTTGCACTCGGCGAAGATCAAGCCGGCGCGGAAACGGCCGCGGGAGAATAATGGGCGAGGAAATTGAAGCGACCAAGCAGAAGCTGAACCAATTCCTGATCGCGGAATTCGGGATCGACAGCGATGGCGGCACGCGTCCGGGAACGAATTCCTGGCCGTTTGTCCTGATGCCGGTCGGGCGGATCGCTTTGGGACCAGGCGAGCCGGATGTTTACCGGTTCGAGCTGGAGGAACCCTACTTCGTCATCGATATAGGTTCT
>CAZYSF010000098.1:0-4528 GCA_964649635.1 uncultured Anaerolineales bacterium
ACCCGGACATCCTTCTCAGGGTCGCCCTGATCGGCGAGCGGCCTGAGGAAGTCACCGACATGCGCCGTTCGGTCAAGGGCGAGGTCATCAGCTCCACCTTCGACGAACCGACCGAGAACCACACCCACGTGGCCGAGATGGCCCTCGAGATCGCCAAGCGCCAGGTCGAGACCGGCCGCGACGTGGTCATCCTGCTCGACTCGATCACCCGCCTGGCGCGCGCCTACAACCTGGCTCTGCCGCCGTCCGGCCGAACCCTCTCCGGCGGCCTCGACCCGATTGCCCTCTATCCGCCCAAGCGCTTCTTCGGCGCCGCGCGCAACATCGAGGACGGCGGCTCGCTCACAATCATCGCCACCTGCCTGGTCGATACCGGCTCGCGGCTGGACGACGTGATCTACGAGGAGTTCAAAGGCACGGGCAACATGGAACTGCTCCTTTCGCGCAAGCTCCAGGAACGCAGAATCTTCCCGGCTTTCGACATCGAACGCTCCTCCACCCGCCGCGAAGAACTGCTGCTGGGTCCGGATATCACCCCGCGCGTCTGGCTGATGCGCCGGATGGTCGGCCAGATGATCACCCCGCCCCCCGGCGGCGCGGGCATGGACATCACCACCGCCACCGAGGCCATCCTGTCGCGGTTGCAGCAGACCAACGATAATATGGAATTTCTGGAAAGCCTGGGGAAGGATAACTTCTAATGTCGGAATCGGCGCCCGAGCCGCGCGCGGCGGAAGTAACTCCCGCCTGGCGCAACTGGAAATTCTGGGCCGGCAGTCTGGTCTCTCTCGCTGCCGTCTCGGCGATCGGCTATTGGGCCTGGCAGGCTTTCTCGACCAGCCCGTATAACCTTTCCAGTCCGACCCAGGTTTCCGCGGCGGGATCCGGCGTCCCCACGGTCGCCCTCGATCCGGGTTCGCTTCCGGACCTTTCGGGTTCCTCCTTCTCCGTCCAGATCAACCGATCCGTCGATCCGCATACGAACATCCCCGACCGAGGATCCGACTGGGTGAGCGAATACACCGTCCAGCGCGGGGACTCGCTTTCCGTGATCGCAGATAAATTCAAGCTGAAATGGGAAACCATCCTTTTTGGAAATACCGATTCGCTTCAAGATGATCCCAACTTTCTGAAGCCCGGCCAGATCCTTTTTATCCTTCCCGTCGACGGGGCTTTTTATCAATGGCAGGAAAAGGACACCCTCGAATCCGTCGCGGCCTACTTCAGCCTGAAAAATGTGGATATCCCTGTCATCATGGATGAGATCATCAATTGGCCGGGAAACAACATCAATCCGCTGGATCCGGTTATTCAACCCGGATCCTGGGTGATCATCCCCGGCGGGCAACGCCCATTCGCATGGGAAGCGCCGATGATTTCCACCGGCGGTTCCTCCCGCACCTTCGGGCTTGGCCCCGGAGTCTGTTCCGGCAAATACAACGGCACACCCGGCACTGGAAACTGGGCTTGGCCGACCGCCAACCAAAATCTATCCGGGTACAATTACGGATCCGGGCATTACGGAATCGATATCTACGTATACATGGGCCAGCCGATCTACGCCGCGCAGGCGGGAGTGGTGGTATTCGCAGGTTGGAGCGACCGCGGGTACGGCAATCTGGTCATCATCGATCACCTCAATGGCTACCACAGCTTTTATGCCCACTTGAGCCAATGGAATGTGCATTGCGGTCAGCAGGTCTATGCCGGAAGTATCGTCGGGCTCGGCGGATCCTCGGGCAATTCCACCGGCCCGCACCTGCATTTCGAGATCTTGGGGAATGGAGCCCGTGTAAATCCCTGGGATTTGCTTCCGTAAACCCTACCATTCCCCTACGCGCCTTGACCACCGCCCCGTGCAGGCCTATTATGGACTTTCGAATAACCCATGAACTCACCTAAACCGTCCTGGCCGTTCCCGCCCAGAAAAGTCGAGGACCCGGAAACCCCTTGGTTATCCTCGATCTGGGAATCGATCACCCATTCCGGATTGCGCGCCCCGGTCATGCGCTACGCGGGTCATTTTCTGATCCTGCTGGTCGTCGCCGCGGGAGCCTGGCTGGCGCGCTCGTCGATCCTGGAGCTGCTGCCCGCGCAAATTGACATCAATCCCTCCCCTGAGGCGCAAACACCGACCTATTCGAACCGCTCAGCGGCGATGTTGCCGACTTCATCCGGCGGAGACCCGAATAAGTATATTTCGCGCTCGATTAATTTCATCACCTACCTGCCCGACCAGCCCCGTTCGGATGTGGTCGTTTACATGGTTACTACCGGCGATACGCTGTTCGGGATCGCGCAAAAGTACAAACTCATGCCGGAAACGCTTTTCTGGTCGAACCAGAAAACGCTCCAAGACAACCCGGACCTGCTGACGCCGGGCATGGAACTTTTTATTCTTCCGGTGGACGGCGTGTACCATCAATGGCAGGAAGGAAACCAGCTGGACGTCATCGCCGAACGATACAAGGCGAACCTCGTTGATATTATTTCCTGGCCGGGGAACTATCTGGATTCGGACATCGATCTGAAGCATCCGGATATCTCCGCCGGAACCTGGCTGGTCATCCCCGGCGGCTCGCGCGAGTTCGTCCAGTGGCAGGTCCCGATCCTGCGGCGCACCGACAAGATGAAGTGGGCCTGGGGCGGTTCCGGGGCATGCCAGGGGCCATACCTGAGCAGCGCCCAAGGCAGCGGGTACTTCATCTGGCCCACCGCCAGCCATGTGACCTCCTGGGGCAACCCGTACGCGGACTGGCACCACGCGATCGATATCCACCTCAGCCTTGGCGATTCGATCTTCGCCTCAGACTCCGGAGTGGTTGTCTTTGCCGGATGGAGTTCGTGGGGGTACGGCAACCTGATTGTGATCGATCACGGGAACGATTGGCAAACCGTGTATGCCCACTTGAACAGCATTCAGGTCGGCTGCGGTTCGGACGTGATGCGCGGCCAGGTGATCGGCGCGGGAGGCAGCACCGGGAATTCCACCGGACCGCACCTGCACTTTGAGATGCAGAGCGCGACGCTGGGGTATGTAAATCCGTTGAATTATCTGTCATAGACGAAATGCTGAGATCTTTGCCATAAAAAAAAAGCGGGGGCACCATACGGTGCCCCCGCTTTTTTTACCGTTCGATATATTTCTGGGCGACCAATAATTCGGCGTTCAACAGGGCGCCCCCGGCCGCACCGCGAATCGTATTATGGGAAAGCACTACAAACTTGATGTCCCACACCGGGTCCGGCCGGATGCGGCCGACGACGGCGGTCATGCCGTTGCCGGCAAGGCGGTCCTTGCGCGGCTGCGGCCGGTCCTGTTCCTCGCGCACTTCGATGAATTTTTTCGGCAGGCTGGGCAGCCCGCGGACGGCGGCCGGGAATTCATAACCCTCCAGCGCCTTGCGAATCTCCTCCGGCGCGGCGCGCTTCCCGAGTTCCAGGCTTACGCATACCGTATGCCCGTCCGAAACCGCCACCCGGTTGGTGTGGGCTGAGATCGCGAACGGCGCCGGTTCGATCTTCCCGTCGGAAAGAACCCCCAGCATCTTGCGCGGTTCGCTCTCAACCTTTTCCTCCTCAGCGCCGCCGATGTTCGGGATTACATTATCGAGGATATCCAGCGAGGCCACCCCCGGGTAGCCGGCTCCGGATATCGCCTGCATGGAAACGACGATCGCCCGTTCAATCCCAAAGGTATCCAGGATGGGCCGCAGCGCCATTGTCAGCCCGGTGCTGGTGCAATTGGGGTTGGTGACGATGAACCCTTTCCACCCGCGGGCCTTGCGCTGGGCGTCGATGATGCGGGTGTGGCCCGGATTGACGTCCGGAATCAGGATCGGCACATCCGGTTCCTGCCGGAAGGCCGATGCGTTCGAGCAAATCCCCATCCCCGCCCGGGCATACATCGGCTCGGCGTCGCGCGCCAGGTCCGCCGGCAGCGCCGAAAACGCCAGCGCGGATTCCGAATCCGGTTCGGTCGGCCGAACGGTCATCGTCCGCGCGTATTCCGGCATTGGATCGGTCATTACCCAGCGGCATGCCTCGCCGTACGTCCGGCCAATCGACCGGTCGGATCCGGTCAGCGCGGCGACCTGAAACCAGGGGTGCTGATCCAGGAGCAGCACGAACCGCTGCCCGACCATGCCGGTTGCGCCAAGAATTGAAACGGGGATCTTGTTCATGTGTCCTCCAGGATTTCCTCACTCCTAACCCTTTCACCCCTTCCCCCTCTCCTGCGGAAATCGCAGGAGAGGGGGAAGGGGACGGGGGATGGAGGTGAGGAGGGTTTACAGAATATTTTCCTTCGCGATGATCAGGGCATGAATCGCCAGCACGGCGGTGATTTCGTCATTCTTGCCGACGACCATGCTGATCGAGCATTCCGACGAGCCCTGCGCGATCGCGATGATATTCACGGCCGTATTTCCAAGCGCGGTGAAGATCCTTCCGGAAACGCCGTGGGTCTTGCGCAGGCCCGACCCCACCACCGTCACGATTACGAGGTTCTCGAGAATGTCGATGGCAT
>CAZYSF010000099.1:0-1713 GCA_964649635.1 uncultured Anaerolineales bacterium
CGAATAAAATTGATGCCAGCAGCGCGGGAAGCGCCAGTTTCAACCAGAAACGATTATTTGTCGCTTTCATGTTCATCCTCCGCATAATCCGCCGGTCTGGCGGGGCAAGACCCTATTTCGAGCCCGCCGTGTTCACCAGAGTGAACATCGTGTCCTCACCCCAATTTCCGAAGCCAGGTGAAAACGAATCCCGATCGGATATGTACCTGGCGATCAACCTTTCCGCGCCCTCGTCGGACAGCACAACGAACTCAAGAGTCAGATTGGGTCTGTGTGCGGCCGTGAAATACCCGTACCACACGGAACCCCCGAGGGCGGGAATGACCTGCTTGACGGTGTGCTTTTGTTTCTGACCCTGGTCATCGATATTGTGGCACGTCATACTGCCTCTGAAAGCCTCGCTGTCCGTGACCGTCATGGGGGATAGCGTCACTTTCTGCAGCACCCCCTTGGGCTTGTTTTCAATAACCAGGTCCATCCTGGTCACGACGACCTTGACCGCAACCGTGGCGCGGTTGTCCGGGGTCCATTCATCGCACCAGTCCTTCTCGTGTTTCTCCGGGATAATATCCAGATCCGAATAGACGATCGTACCCGAGCCGGTGAGAAATACATTTCCGTTCCGGAAGTTGAAAACCAACACGTCGGTCCGTCCCGTAACGATCATGAAGTATCTCCCGACCTTATCCACGTCCGCCGCAATAAGGCTTTCGATCTGTAGGACCAGGACACACTTCTTCCTCCGCTCGGCAACGTCCTTCAGGATCTGGGCGTCGAGTTTTTGCTTCACCGCGTTATAAAAGGATCCCGGCTTGGCGCCCAGGATCTTTCGCGCCACAGCCTGGGCGAAGGGGTCGTCGCCGGTCAGGCACTTCTCCGGGTTTTCTTCCAGCATTTTCGAAAGCTGGCCCATCAACAGGTCCAGGATCTTGGCCAGGTCGCCCTCCAATTTCGGATTCTTCCCGTAGTAGTTCATCAGGATCTCGAGCTGCGCCAGGGAGAGAGACATCTGCTTCCAGTCCAGTTCAGTTTTTGCCAGGGTGAGCAGCCTCGTTGTGGCCAGGCGTTCCCGCGTCAAGAGCGACGCCAACTCCTCCTGTTCGAGTTGCGCCATGGCAAGCTCCTGGAGGAGGCGCGCTTCGGCGTCGGTGGGCGCATGCTTCTTGACCACCTCGTTCACCTGTTTTTTCGTCGCCGCTCCGAGGCCGTAATCCTTCAACTGCTGGAGCGCAATATCCGAAAGCGGGCCGGCGCGCCTCGGGGAGGCCAGCAGGCCGCCCCCGGGCGTTCCGGCGGATTTTGAATCCGCCTGATCGGCCGGTCCGAGGGGCTGGAGATGGAATTCCTGGCCCGAGCCATCGAATCCAAAGGCCACCGGAACCATATCCTCCGGGAGCGGCGCCGCGTCCGGCCGGGTGATCCGCAGCGTAGCCGGAAGGTCGAGCAGCAGGCCGTCGGGCTCGATTCGAACCGCCCCGTGCAGAGCGCCGGTGAACGGCAGCCCGTCGATGGTTTTCATCGGGATGAGCTGGATGAACGTCAATGCCTCGAGCGCGCCCGGCGGGATGATCAATTCGAACTTGATGTTATCCGGGGTGGTGATGCTGAGGATGCCGCCCTCGGGCCCGATGTCAGCCGTTGTCCGCACCTGCACCATGAGAGCGGAATAATCGAAATCCTCCGGATGTTCGGGGTCGAGGCCCGGCGGAAGGT
>CAZYSF010000100.1:0-1520 GCA_964649635.1 uncultured Anaerolineales bacterium
AAGCAGGCGGTGGAAGCCGCCCTCGGTGCGGTGGGCCGATCGTTGCAGGCTGCCGGGATCGTCACCGGCGCGGCGGAGGAGATCCGGCCGTTTGCGGACGCCGCGGCCCGGCAGGCTTTCTACGACGCGGCCAAATCCGAGTCGCAGACCTTGTTTGCCGATCAACCCGAATGGATCACGGTGACGAAATCGGGCGCAGCGGCAGCGGAGCGGATCACATGGACTCCGCAGGGGCAGGCTTCGGCCGGCCAGCTGATCACCTGGGTGTTCATCCCGCTGCTGGGAATCTCCGGAATGTTTGCCTATGAGCGCCAGCAGGGAACCCTGCGGCGGATGATCAGCGCGCCGGTGCACAGAACGGTTATGCTGCTGGGTACGATCGCCGGCCAGCTGGCGACCGCGTTGGTGCAAATGATCATCCTGGCGGGAGTCGGGACGGCGGTATTCGGCCTGGCGTGGTGGAGCCATCCGGCGGCGACTCTGGCGATGTTTGCGGCCTTCGGATTGGCCGCGGTCGCCTTCGGCACGATGCTGGGAACATTTGTAAAAACCGAGGCTCAGGCGGGCGGGTTGAGCATGGCGCTCGGTATGTCGATGGCGCTGCTCGGCGGTTGCTGGTACCCGCGCGAGCTCTTTCCCGACATCGCCCAGAAAATCACACTGGCGCTGCCCACGACCTGGTCGATGATCGGGATGAACGACATTCTACTGCGCGGCCAGGATCTTCCGGGTGTTCTACTTCCCGTGGCTGTGCTGTGCGGTTTTGCGGTCGTGTTTTTCGCGGTCGGCGTGCTGCGGTTCCGCTACGAGTGAGAGGATGGAAGGTTTTCTGCTCGGGCTCGCCAGCGGCGGTCTTCCAGCGCCTGCTTACCGGCTTTCTGGACCGGGGCGAAACAGTTTTGGTCTTCGTGATCTGCCAATTAATGAGGTAGCGCAAGTTGGATTCACGAGCATTGGAATAATCCCATGCGGCCGGGATGGTCGATCCCGGCTGCCGGTATAAAGGAGAAACGAAATGGAAACGAAAAGAAACCTTCGGCCGCGAATGCTTTCGGGAGCCCTCTGGATGGCGTTGGCCCTGGCGGGAATCCTGCTACTCGCCGGCTGCGGGCCTGCTCCGGTGAAATTCGACGCGGACCGTGCAACGGCGGAGCTCGACGCGCTGCTGGAATCCAGCATCCGGGACGGCAATGGCCTCGTCAACCGGCATGTGGTGCTGTACATCGAGGCGCCGACGGTCTCGTTCACCTACTCGGGTGCGGCCGGAATTGCCCGGGTGGATTCGGGCGAGCCCATGACGGCGGACCGGCCTTTTTTCATCGCCAGCGTCGCGAAAGCCATGACGGCGACGGTGATCCACCAGCTGGCGGAGGAAGGCGCCTTTGGTTCAAAGGGAATCGACGCCACCCTGCAGGATCTGGACGTCTTGCCTGCGGACGTTCTGCCCGAACTGCACAAACTGAACGGCGTATCGTATGCGCACGAAATCACCCTCCGGCACCTCCTCAATCAGACGTCCG
>CAZYSF010000101.1:0-4129 GCA_964649635.1 uncultured Anaerolineales bacterium
CTCGGCCGAAGTTCCGGACTTGCGACAGGCTGGTCTTTGATCTCTTCCAACCTGGCTTCGAGCATATCCAACCAGCGCAAATCGGCTTCCAGGTGCATTACCGATTTATCCAGAAGCAGGATCAGCGAAAGTTCGCTGTTCGGATCCGCTTCTGACCGCCGGGCCGTCGCCCGGTGGAGTTCCCGGTAAAGCATCGCCCGTTCCCGGAAGATGATCTTCCTCGAATCCACCAACCCGGTGGCCAGGCTGAGTACCATCTTGAGGTAGATGGCATCCCGCTGATGTTCGGGGGGATCGTTGACTTCGAACCAGCGTTCCAATTCGCGGCGGCCCAGGGCGGTGATCACGAACACCCGCTTTTCCGGATTGCGGGATTTTCTTGCGCCCTGCCCCTTCACCAGGCCGGCTTTCTCCAACCGGGCGAGCGTGGAATAGATCTGGGCCGGTTTTACTTCCCAGTTCTCTTCCCCGCCGGCGACGGCCATGAAGGCCGCCCGCAATTCATACCCGTAGCGGGGCTGGAGGGAGAGCAATCCGAGAATTCCGTGTTTTACAGTCATATTTAGTAACCTGGTGAGTATTTTCTAGATATAATATAAACTCGGTTTATATTATTGTCAAGACCCGCCCCCTCCTCTGTCCTCCCCCGTTTGCTTTAATTACTTTTCCCAAGCACAAGGTTCATGTTGAAAAGCAAACGGGGGAGGGTTGGGAGGGGGTGTGGCTCGCTGCTTCCCCTCTCCCTGCCCTCTCCCCCTCCCCGAAATTTGTCTATGCCATAGCGACGCAACTCCTCGGTCGCCGGCGCTTGCCCGTCCTCTCCCCCTCTCCCTGCCCTCTCCCCCTCCCCGAAATCGGGGAGGGGGAGAGGAGAAAATCCATCCATTATCCCGGCGCGGAGAAATGAAGGAATGGATTCTTAATGCTCGCCTGAATATAATGGAAACGGTATTCCTCAAAGGAGACGCTATGCCCCTCAAACAATCCATCGACAATATCGCTCGATGTTATGCGACGCTCCGGGAAAACCTGCCGGATCTGGAGATCGACCCCCGGATTTGGGGGCCGAGGGCGCTGGAATTCTTATCCGAGATGGGGAAGACCGGGCTGAATTTTTGCCAATGCGCTTCCTACCTGATGGAGCACGACATCCCGCTCTACGTCACTCGCTAATCGAAGGGGATCGGCGCCGGCTGGCATGCGATTCTCTCAGCGGAGCTTTGGATATCGATCGATCAGTTACGGAATTGCATAGGGCATTCCCGCTCTCGGCCATGAGGCGCTTCTTCTACAGCAGCTCATCCGGGTGCGGTGTTCCGTCGAGGGGAATACAAGGCTTGGCGGTTGAATTATTACCTGCCGGCTGAGCGGATGCGTGGGGGCGAGAAGTAGCTAATTCCTCTTTAGGGGCCGGATTATTCATCCCGGAGTGTTTGCATGCTTGCATCGACGCTGGGATCCTGATCTTTCCCCTCGTGGTAACCCCTGACGTAAATTGCGATGATGAGATACCCCCGGCTCTGGAAATAATACTCGACTACTTGCTTGCTTGATCCTTCACTGGAATAAGCCATCACTACTTTGTAGGCGTCCAACCCTGCGTGATTGCTGAACTTCCCCTGCGAAATCACCTCTGCGTGGAGTTCCTCTTTCTTTGCCGGCAAACTCGCCAAGGCGAATTGCTCAGCCGATATATCCAATTTCGCAACGAGAAAATGAAGCAGACAGCATTCCAAGGGTTCCAGCCACTCTGTCAGTTCCGTGTCCGAGGCAAGCACTTTATTCCATCCCGCAGGAGGAACATACGAAAACCTCGTCAATCCGGCGGTTTCGATGAATCGATCTTTCTCCGAAGGCGTAGGCATGGCTGTTCCCAAGCTGGAATCCGCCGTGGCAGGCGCGTTCGTTTCGATCCCCGTCGGATTCGGCGTGCCGGACGGAGTGAGCGGAGGGCGGGTACTGGTTTTGGTCTGGGACGAAGCGAACAGCTTTGCCGCGGCAGTATCTCGGGCAGCCGCCTGTGCGGAGAAATAATCCTGAATGGGATTGCTGCACGCCAAGGAGACAATCACATGGATGAAAACAAGCGCAATTACGACCGTGCCCTGCGATCTTTTTCTCATGCTTCATCCTCTTCGTACACCGATTTCACCTTGATTATAACAAAAGGGCTTTCTCCCGACATCGCCTCCGAAGCTCGATCCTCCGTCTGTCCCCCAGCGCAACAACCTTCTCTCCCTCATCCCTTCGCCAAGGCTCAGGGTTTTTCCATCCCTTCCTACTGTATGGGAAGGGTGGACAGGGATTTTAAAAGTGATTATTCAGAAATATGGGCTGGGAAGGTGCGGGATGGGATGGCTTGACCTGTGGGCTCCTAATTGCCGCCATCAAAAGCTAAAGTTGATCCGCCCGAATGGCACATCCAAGTTCATCTGTATATAATGGAGACCAGTTTTCACGAGGAGGGCTCATGGCGGTCAAACATCCGGTCGGATCTATCGCAAATTCCTATTCCAAACTGCGGGAGTCGCTGCCGGACTTGGAAATCGACCCGCGGATTTATGGGCCGCAGGCGATCGATCTACTGGCTGAGATGGCGAAGACCGGGCCGAATTTCCGCCAATGTGCCTCCTTCCTGATGGAGCACGACATCCCGCTCTACGTCACCCGTGAAGCCAAAGGGGTCGGCGCCGGCTGGCATGAGAATGTGTCCGGAGAATGCTGGATCTCGATCGACCGCAGCATCGGCTTCATCCACAGCCTGATCTCGATCGGCCATGAATCGCTTCACTTGCGGCAAACCATCCGCATCCGGTGTTCGGTCGAGGGGGAATACCACGCCTGGCGTTTTGCCTATCGATTGCGGGAGGAATTGACTTCCGCCGGAACCGCCCTTCCCCTGACGGAGGACGAACAGAAGCTGGCATCCATGCCGGATCAGCCGACCCGGGAGGATCTGAAAGCGGCGCAGCGGTTGATACAGAAAATGGCAGGCCCGGATTATCTGATCGGCAAGGCGCCGCTCGCGGCACGGGATTGGCAGACGGCGGTGATTGTTCCGGTCAATAAACTGATCAATACCTTTTTAGGGAGAGGGGAACAGCTGTAAACAGAATTGCCTGTGCGGGGCGGTTCGTCCTCCCGGGGTGGTTTAGCCGGGACCGCTTCGATCTTTTTATTACCCTAATCCTTCCATCATCCTGACAATAATCCGCCCCTCCTCCAGCCGCACCTCGCGGATCACCTGCGGGATGGCGGGGAGGAGAATCTCGCCCTTTTCCCCCTGCACCACATACACGTCGTTCGCGCCGGTTTTGAGGATTTCCTTCACCCGCCCCAGGAGTTCCCCCTGCTCGGTAACGACCTCGAGCCCTTCGATCTGGTGCAGGTAATACACGCCGGCCGGCAGGGGCGGCAGGTCGCCGACACGGATGGAAAACACCTCGCCGCGCAGCTTCTCCGCGGCATCGCGGCCGCGGACCGCCTTCAACCGAAGCAGCATGTCCGTGCCGTGCCGCCGGATGGTCTCCACCTCAAAGGGGAGCCGTTCCTCGCCGGCATACAGCGTCTCATTCTGGGCGAGCCGGTCTGGAAAATCGGTAAGGATTGCCAGGAGCAGCTCGCCCTTCACGCCGAACGGACGCCGGACGCGGGCCACGGCCAAATAGTCAGGGCCGGTCTGTAAGCCGGTCGGGCTTTGCTTTTCAGATTTCGAATGCTTGCTTCGAGTTAAGGGCATTGCTGAATTTTACCAACGAATGGAGAAACACGAGCCTTAAAAAGAAAGGTGGTCGAGTAGGCCGCGAATTCTTCGCGGCCGTATCGAGACCAAGAAACCCGCTTTGGAGCGGTCTCGATACGTCCCGCGCGATGAATCGCGCGGGTCTACTCGACCATCCATTCAAACGATGTCGAACGTAACCCGGTGGCCTTCCTGGGCGGCCGCGACCCACAAGAGCGAGCGGATGGCGTTGGCAATCCGTCCGTTCTGGCCGATGACCCGTCCCCGGTCGTCGGCCGCGACCATCAGTTCAAGGTGCACATTCGCGCCGGAGACCACCTCGGAGATGTGCACCTGGTCCGGTTCCTCGACCAGCGCTTTGGCAATGTACTCTACCAGTTCCTTCAT
>CAZYSF010000102.1:0-4541 GCA_964649635.1 uncultured Anaerolineales bacterium
TCTCACATAGAAGAAATCCGGTTTCCTTCCTCACCCCCTTCCTCACCCCATGCCCTTTCTCACATAGAAGAAATCCGGTTTCCTTCCTCACCCCCCAGCCCCCTCTCCTGGCTTACGCCAGGCGAGGGGGAGAAGAAAGAAAGGATTTCCTGCAACACTGATGGTAAATTCTTTTCGATTTGTATGGCTGATACTCGAAGGATCCTAATCCCCATCCGGGACAGCATTTCCTCCCGCGCATCATCGTGTTCCTTGATGGAGTCGATATCGTGTATCGATCCATCTACTTCCACGCCGGCCATTTTCTCAAGGCAGAAGAAGTCAATGATCCACCGGTCGACGGGATATTGGCGGCGGAATTTCAGGCTCGCCAATCGACGTCCTCGCAGAGCCGACCATAATATATTTTCCGATGGGGTGGATTTCTTGCGAAGGTATCTGGCATTTAATACAAAAGCTGAAGTTGTGTTATGTCTTTTTTTCATATCTACTGTATCCCCCTTTTCAAGGACATTTTACTTCATCTCTTTTCCCCCTCTTCTGGCGCCTGCCCCCCAAGCGATGAGCATCGACGATTTTCCGATGCGAAGAATTCGCGAGCGGGGGTAAGCCAGGAGAGGGGTATGGGGTGAGGAAGGGTTCGGCAATCCTTGAGACATTGGGATGAGTCAGAGAGGGGAAGGGTGTGAGGAAGGAATTGATCTATTCCACGAGCGGAATGAGATGAATACGAGGAGATGGAGAGCGGGGGAGGAAAGAAATGATCTGCGCCACGAGATCGGTATGGGGCGAGGCGGTCCTTGAGAAGTTGGTGCGAATCAGGAGTGGGGTTTAGGGGGTGAGGTCGGCAGCGCCAGGTAGAAGGTGCTCCCCTGCCCCAGTTTGCTTTCGAACCACACCTTGCCCCCGTGCCACTCGGCGACGCTTTTCACGATCGCCAGCCCAAGCCCCCAGGCCGGATGCTCCGGATCGTCGCGCGCGCTTCCGCGGAAAAACTTTTCAAATATCCGCGGCTGATCGGCCGGCGCAATCCCGGTCCCGCTGTCCTTCACCGCAATGACGACCGCGTCGGCCGCGAGCTCGACGCCGACCTCGACCGTCCCGCCGGGGTGGTTGAACCGGATCGCGTTTTCGATCAGGTTGCCCAAGGCGCGCTCCAGGAGCGAAGAGTCGGCCGGGAGGACGGGCAGGGCTTCGGGAATTTGGATCTGGATCTTCACCCCGGCCGCCGCCGCTTCCGGTTTCAATTCCTCCGCGACCTGCGAAATGACGGATGCCAATTTCACCGGCGCAAGCCGGACCTCCGCGCCGCTTTCCACGCGGCCCAGGTCCAGGAGATCCTTGACCAGGCGGTTCATCTGCTGGGCGGAGAGGCGGATCCGGCGCGCATATTCCTGCTGAGCCGGATTGAGCGGCCCGAGCATCCCGATCATGTGCACCAGGCCTTCCATCATCGTCAACGGCCGGCGCAGATCGTGGCTGACGGTGTGGACGAACTCGGATTTCAACTCATCCAGCTGGCGGAAGGAGGTCACGTCCTGCAGGACGCACACCTGCCAGACCCCCGCCCCGTCGGCGCTGCGAACGCTGCGCACGACTCCCTGCAGCCGCCGGCCTTCGGCCCCGGCAAACTCCAGGTGGCGCGGTTGGACCGCGCTTTCCATCAGGAACGCCGTCAGCTCCGCCTGGGTGATGCTTTCCGCAACCGGGCGGCCGGCGCCGAGGAAATGGGTTCCCAGCATGGCCTCCGCGGTGGGATTGGCGTATTGCACCCGGTCCGCCGCATCCACCACCAGAACGCCCTCCGGGATTGCATCCAGGATTGCGGCCAGCCGTCCGCGCTCATTCTCGGTGCCTTCCAGCAGGCGCGCGTTGGTGACCGCCAGCGAGGCCTGGTTGGCGAATCCGGCCAGCAGGTCCAGCATCCCCACCTCGAACGCCTGCGGGCCGCGGAATGCCGCGCACAATGCGCCGTACAAGGCGCTGGCGCCGGCGATCCGGACAATGACCAGCGCTCCGATATCGGGCGGCAGTTCGTCGAAGACCCCCTCGTCGGCACCCGAATTGCGGTTGGCCGTCCAGGGAGCCGGTCGGCCCTCCGCCTGCTGGGATTGTACAAGCGCGAGAATGCGTTCGTCGATTGCCTCCAGCGCTCCGCCGGCGCTGCCAAGATGCGGGTTGCCGGCGGGAAACGGACCGCGCAGCGGGGGCGCGAGGACGACCCGCACCCCGTCCGCCCCGGTCGCCGTCTGGACGCTGCGCAGGAGAATCTCCATCGACCGGTTCATATCCGGGTTGGATGTCATTCCCTGGACCGTCTCGAGGAGAAGTTCCTGATCGCGGATCTGCCGCCGCAGATTGCGGCGCATCGATTCCAGGGACTTGCCGAGCCGTCCGATCTCATCCTGTCCCTCGACTGTCACCGTCCGCTCCAGGTCACCGGCGGCGATCAGGCCGGCCGATTCGGCGAGCCGCCGCAACGGGAGGGTAATCTGCTGGGCGATGAACAGCGCCAGCGCCTCGATCAAGAGCGCCATGATCAGCGCGAACAGCCCGACGTGCAAACCGGTTTCCAGGGCGGCGCGGAAAGCGAACGCTTCCGGAACCCGGATGCCGATTTTCCAATCCGGATATTGCAGCGGCAGGAGGTAGGAGAGCCGCGTCCCGCCGCCCGGCATCGTGCCGAGGAACCATTCCCCGCCGCCGGCGTCCGCTTCCGGAGGCGCCTTCTCGGTCCATGGTTCGGCGTTGGAGGGGTACAACACCCGGTTGGTGTCGTCGAGGAAGACCCCCTGCCCGCCCTCCAGCGAACGGAAGGCGGCCGGGATGGCTTTGAGCAGCGGATTCGTTTCCAGCGAAGTCCGCCCGATCAAGGCTCCGCGCACTTTCCGCTCCTCATCCCATACCGGCTGGGTGAATGAGATCCATGTCCGGCCATTTTCATCGGGCGGCAGCCAACCCTCCCAGGCAATCCCGCGCAGGGCAAGCGAGCAGCCCTGCGCCTCCTCGACCGTCTGGCAGAAAGGATCGGCACCCGGGGGAAACACGGCGGTCATGGATCCGTCGGGGGATATAAATGCGATCTGTTCGAAAAACGGCGGCCGGCTCAAATGTGCGCCGAGGAACTCGGCGATCCGGCCGCCGTCTGCGGTATCTTCCGGTAGGCTGCTGCCCATTGCTTCCAGCAGCGTATGGCCCGTGGTCAGCGCGACCGGCAGCTCGGTCCGGGCGGTCTTGGCGACTCCGAGCACCTCCTGGCGCAGCGTAAGGCGCGCCTGGCTGCGGGCTTCCACCACCACGATCGCGGTCAGGGCCGCGGCCATGAAGGAGATCGGCAGGATCAACCACAGGCTGACCTTCCAGGCCAGCGACCGGTCGTACCGCGTGCGGCGGAGCTGCTTCGGCGGGGAGCCGACGGATGGAACGGCCAGCCGGATCAGTTCGACGATCACCGCTCCCGCCAAGCCCTCCGCCAGCAAGGCCGGCAGGAAACCGGGGATGCGGCCGAGCGCGTAATCGAACAGCGTGATCGGGTCCCCGCGCGCGGAGCCGAGTTCGCTGCCGAAGCGAAGCAGGATCAGGAACAGGCTTGCCGCCAGCGCCGCCCCCCACGGCCGGCGCAGCAGGGAAAAGAACCGGCCGGCGTAATCCTGGCGGACCAGTTCGGCGATCGCCCACCCCGCCAGCGCATATTCCAGAATCGTGGCGGCCTGGTGCGTATCGAACACGGAGCGCACCGCGCCGACGACCAGCCCGGCCGCGAGCGCGGGCATCCGGCCGAGGAGGATGCCGGCCAGGAGCAGCAGCGCGATGCCGAGCAGCCCCGCCGTAGGCTCAACCGCAGCCAGCGGCACCCCCGCCACCGTCGACGCCCCCGTCGCGGGGAATCGCAGAACGGCCAATCCGCCGGCCGGGACGGCCAGCAGGAGGATTCCAAATAAAAACACCGTCTGCAAAACGCGAAGATCCTCCCGGCGGGGAAAGGACCGGGCGAAGGCGAACGCCAGGAGCAGCGTGAGGACGACCGTCCAGACCAGTTGCGCGGGAAGCACGGGCAGACCCGGCGATTCGAACAGCCAGACTTCAAACGTCATCAGGCGGCCTCGCGGCAAGCGGCGTCATCACGTCCGATTATATTGCAGGAAGCGTCTTCCGACCCACGCCACTTGTCTCGTCTGGGTAATGATAGTACACTTCTTTGGATGGTTTAACAAAGGAGAGAAGGCGGTATGGCGGAGAAGATTCTCGTCGTCGACGATGATCTGGATACCCTGAAACTGGTCGGGATGATGTTGCAGCGCCAAGGCTACAACATTGTCGCCGCCATCAATGGCGCCCAGGCGCTCTCCAAAGTCCCCGTGGAAAAGCCGGACCTCATCCTGCTGGACGTGATGATGCCCGACATCGACGGATTTGAAGTCTGCCGCCGGATCCGGTCGGATCCCAATTTCGCGTCAATCCCGATCCTGATGTTCACCGCCAAAACCCAGGTCGACGATAAAGTGCAGGGATTCGAATCCGGCGCCGACGATTACCTCCCC
>CAZYSF010000103.1:0-5201 GCA_964649635.1 uncultured Anaerolineales bacterium
CTCCCCCTTCCCCGTAAGGGGAAGGGGGAGAGGGGTGCCGGAGACCTGGTGACTTTCCAGGTCGACGGCGGGGAGAGGGGGTTAGGACGGTCAGTTTAAAATTCTCCACACCAGCGCCGCGCCGCAGGCGGCAAAGGCGATCAACCCGATCAGCAGGTATTCCTGCACCCGGCCGCTTTGCAGCACGCGCAATTCGGAGCCCGCGCGCCTGGTCCCGCCGGCGATCCGGTCCGCCGCACCGTTGATCAGCGGCAGGTCGATCGCATTGCGCAACAGGCGCCCCATCCCGCCGGCGGCGATCCATGCCGAGTGCAGCGCGCCGTCCAGAATGCGCCGGTCGATCCATTCGGATACCGGCACGTCCGCGATCCAGCGGGCCGGGACGACGAAGAGGATGCGGTAGAGATCGTCAAACCGGCAGCCCGCCTGAAGAAATCCATACGCCGGTCCCAGCAGCCGCTCGAGCGGATCCTTCTCCCCCGCCCGGTAGCGGCGGTACGTCAGCCAGCCAATGACCAATCCGGCCAGTGAAACCAGAACGGAAACCGACAGCGCCGCGAGGCTAAACGGAGCCGCCTCCGGCGCGGCAAGCGTGCAGCAAATCGGCTGGCGGGTTTCCATCAGACTGGTAACGGCTTCGGATGAAAGCGGCTGCGCCGGAGCGTGGAGCAACCGTTCAACCGCATTGGGTAAAACCCCGCCGAGGACGGGGAAGTTTTCCGGAATGCCGGCCCATCCCGCGGCGACGGCAAACACGGCCAGCGCCGCGATCGGCGCAAGCATCCAGCGCGAGGGTTCGGCGGCGTGCGCGGCGGCCGGGCTGCGCGGCGAACCCAGGAAAACGAGCGTGATCTGGCGCGCGGTGTAGAACGCGGTGAGCAGCGCGGCGGCCGCCAGGACGAGGAAGACCGCCGGCGAGGCGTGCAGCGCGGAGGCGAGGATCTCGTCCTTGGACCAGAAACCGGCGGTGAGCAGCGGAAAGCCGGCCAGGGAGAGGCCGCCGGCCAGAAACGCGGCGAAGGTTACCGGCATGCGGCCCGCCAGCCCGCCCATCGCGCGCATATCCTGCGCGTCCGCCTCCCGGCCCGCATGCATCGCGCCGTGTTCGACGCCGTGGATGACCGAGCCCGCGCCGAGAAAAAGCAGCGCTTTGAAGAAGGCGTGCATCGCCAGATGGAAGGCCGCCGCGGCATAGGCCCCGATCCCGGCGGCCGCGACCATGTAGCCCAGCTGCGAGATCGTCGACCATGCCAGGACGCGCTTGATGTCGGTTTGGGTGAGCGCGATCGCGGCGGCCAACAGCGCAGTGAACGCGCCGACGAAGGCGGCTGCATCCGTCGCCGGCGTTCCGGCGGCCGTCAGGAGCGGCGCGGTCCGCAGCAGCAGATACACGCCGGCCGAAACCATCGTCGCGGCGTGGATGAGGGCGGAAACCGGCGTGGGGCCTTCCATCGCATCCGGCAGCCAGATGTGGAGCGGCCACTGCGCGCTCTTGCCGATCGTCCCGGCCAGGAGCAGCAGCGCCGCGAGCCCGGCCGCGCTCAATCCAAATACGCCGGATGGCGCTGCACCCATCCGCGCGAGATTTTCCGCGTCGAGGATCCCGCTCAGGGAGAGAGTCCCGCTGAACTGCCAGCAGACGGCCAGCCCGAGCAGCATCAGCACATCGCCGATGCGCGTGACCAGGAACGCCTTCACCGCGGCGCGGCGCGCGCTTTCACGGGCGAACCAGAACCCGATCAGCAGGTAGGAGCACAGCCCCATCACCTCCCAGCCAATGAAGAGGGTGACGAGGTTGTCGGAAAGCACCAGGAGCAGCATCCCGAAAGCGAACAATGAAATGAATGCGAAGAAACGCGTGTACAGCGGTTCGACCGAAGGCACCCGGCGCGCGTCGCCGCCCTCGCCCACGAGTGCGCCGCGCGGTGGAAGGCCCTGGATGTCCGCTTCGCTTTTGGGAGCGCCGAAGTTGTGATACCCGATGCTGTATATGAAGATCGCCAGCAGTGTTACCGCGACGAAAAGCAATGTGAGGACGGCCAGCCCATCCACCAGAACCCCGATCCGGATCGCGCCGGTTCCGTCCGCCGCGCCGGGGATCCACGGGATAGATTGCGCGATCGGATTCCCGGCCAGGTCGGCCGTTTGCCAGGCGCCGGCCGCCACGATCAGCGCACCGCACACGGAAATCGTAAGCATGCCCACGGCCACGATCGTGCTGAGCGCACGGTGCCTGCGGGTTAAAAGCAGGATCACGGCGAACGCCGCAAGCGGTGGGAGCGGAATCAGGAAAGCGATCGTGGCGAGCATATTCTCATTCTGTCCTAACCCCTCACCCCCACCTCGCTTCGCGAGGTTTCCCCTCTCCCCTTCCCCGTAAGGGGAAGGGGAGAGGGTGGCCGAAGGCCGGGCGAGGGGGTTAGGATAATTTTTATCCTCTCATCAAATCCGTTTCTTCGGGAAGCACGGTTTTGCGCAGGCGGTAGATTGAAATGATGAGCGAGAGGCCGACCGCGGTCTCGGCCGCCGCCACGGCCAGCAGCACCGCGGCGAACACCTGCCCGTTCATCTGCGCCGGCGCCAGATACCTCCAGAAGGCGAGCAGATTCACGTTGACCGCGTTGAGCATCAGCTCGATGCCCATCAGGATCGCGACCGCGTTCCGCCGGGCCAGCGCGCCGTATAGCCCGATTCCGAACAGCGCCGCGGCGAAAAGGAGGTACCAGCTGAGCGGGATCATGGCTGATCACCTTCCTTCCTCATCGAATCCGCCCCGCCGGCGACGAGCACCGCGCCGATCAGCGCCGAAAGCAGCAAAACGGAGACCGCCTCGAAGGGCAATAAGAATTGCTGCGGGTCGACGAGCGCTCTGCCGAGCGCCATAATTTGATCCCCGGCCGGGAGCGCGGGCGGTGTTTGCTGGAAGAAGGCGTACTGCGAGATTCCCCACACAATCCCGGCGGCGATCACGGCCGCCAGCAGCGCCGCCGCCGGCCAAAAGCGGTGGGCCTGCGGAACGCTTTCCTGCTGTTCGCGGCGGGTGAGCATCACCACCAGCACGATCAACGTGGCGATCGCGCCGACGTACACCGCGACCTGCGCGACGACAAACAGCGACGCCTCGAGCATCGCAAACAGCGCCGCCACCGCGAACAGGCAGCCGATCAGCGCGAATGCCGAGCGCACCAGATTGCGAAGCGTCACCGACGCGAGCGCAAGACCCAGCCCGATAAAGGCGAGAACCAGGAAGAGGATTTGCTCGAGGGTCATGCGGGCTTTTCCCCCGCCTCATCCCCCATCCCCGTAGTGGCGCACGGCTGTGCGCCCGGCAAGGGCGGACGGCCGTGCGCCCCTACGGGGGTTTGGGGATGAGAACGGCTGAGCAACGAAATCACGCCGGCCGCCACAATCACGTTCACGCCTAGCAGCGCGCCGCCGCGAATCCAGATCGGGGATTCTGTCAGCACCCGGTTGACCATGACCAGCGCGCCGATCAGCACGATCATGGCCGGGGTGAGCACCTTCCAGCAGAAATCGAGCATCTGGTCGATCCGGATCCGCGGCAGTGTGGCGCGGGCCCAGACCAGCAGAAAATATCCCATGAAGGATTTTCCGGCGAAGTACAGCGCGCCCAGGGTGGGATACTCCGCCGCGCCGGGGCCCTGCCAGCCGCCGAGGAACAGCACCGCCAGCAGCGCGCCGATCGTGAAGGCGTGCAGGAACTCGGCGGCGAAAAACATCCCGAAGCGGATCCCGGAGTATTCCACATGGAAGCCGGCGACGATCTCCGATTCGGCCTCGAGCAGCTCGAACGGCGCGCGGGCCACCTCGGCCAGCGAGGCGATCAGGAAAACCAGCGCGGCCAGCGGGGCCGCGAAGCCGAACCAGAAACCGTCCTGCGCCGCGACGATCCCCGGAAGGCTCATCGTGCCGCTGAGCAGGACCGGCACCAGCATCGCCAGCATGGCCGGCACCCCGTAGGATACCAGCTGCGCCACCGTGCGGAACGCGCCGAGGAGCGCGAATTTATTGTTGGAGGACCAACCCGCCATGAGAATCCCGAGCGTGCCGAGGGTGCCCGTCGCCGCCAGATACAGCGCCCCCACATTCAGGTCCACCCCGTACGCGGTGGCGGCCAGCGGGATCACCGCCCACAGGCCGACCACCCCGATCACCGCCAGGACCGGCGCCAAATGGAAGAGGATCCGGTCCGCCCGCGGCGGAACCATATCCTCCTTGAGGACCAGCTTGAGCATGTCGGCGATCGTCTGGAACAGCCCGTACGGGCCGACGCGGTTGGGCCCGATCCGGTCCTGCATACGGGCGACGGCTTTGCGTTCGAACCAGATCAGGAACACGACGAGGAGCAATCCGGATACGCCGAGCAGAAACGCGCGCCCGACGGCGAAAATCCATGCCGCCGCTTCGGGGGGGATACCCGCCCCGGCGAGGATGCCGCTGAGCCAACTGGAGACCGTCGTGAAGAGATCGCCCATCGGTCGGCCGGCCTACTGCCAGGAAAGGCTTCCCTTGCGCCAGACGTACGCCAGACCCGCGCCGATGAGGAACAGGAAGAGCACGCCCTCCGCCGCGGCATACAGGGGGAATTGCCCGTAGGCCACCGCCCATGGGAAAAGGAAGACCGCTTCGATGTCGAAGATCAGGAATACCAGGGCATACAGGTAATAGGAGGCGCGGAATTGGATGCGCGCCGGTCCGCGGGTCCGGATCCCGCATTCGTAGGTTTCGTTTTTCACCGCTCCGGGTTTATGCGGACCGAGCAGCACGCCGGTCAGAATCGGGACGACGGGGAAGAAAATCGCCAGGAGGAAAAAGATGCCGATAAAGCCCCAATCGGAAATCATTATCAAGCAATCCAGGAGGAAGTGGCGGTATGGTAGCAGGTGTGGGGGGAAAAGTCAAAAGGAATCACTGCCGCCGCGCGGAATGCGGGCGGGGAAAGCCGATATAATGAAATTGTGGCATCCGCTCAAGCCGGGAAAAGCGTACACGGATTACACGGATGTTGAAAAAGGAATAAACGGGTGTCATTGCGAGCGACCGGAGGGAGCGAAGCAATCTCCTTTTTCAGGGATAATCAGCAGATTGCTTCGCCTGCCCCGGTTGGGGTAGGCCGGGGTCGCTTCGCTCCCCCCGCTTCGCAATCAAAACTGCTCATGGAGCTAAGGCGAGCTGTCTTG
>CAZYSF010000104.1:0-8621 GCA_964649635.1 uncultured Anaerolineales bacterium
GAGACCGCGCCAAATTACCGGTGGTCTCGCCCGCCCTGGCGGGCTGGGCCAGGGATACGCAAAAACCGCTACTCCACCACCCTTATTCGATCATTTCCCCGGTCGCTTGAAGCGCCGGGAAATATCCCATGCTGGTCTCCACCTGCATGGACAATTTCGAGCCCTTGAAGGTGTAAGTCACGGTGAAAAACTGGATTTCGGACAGCAGGTCCAGGTTCTGCTCCTCGACAAAGGTAAGATCATCCTTCCAATATCCCCGTAAAACCGCGACGCGGTTCCCGCCCTCCGGTCCGAGGTGGTTCCAATAAAAAACATTGTTTAGGCCGCCAACCGCCCTGAGAATTTCACCGCCCGCCGTCATCGCCTCCGTGTACGTATCTCCGCCCGGGAATGTAAACATGATTTCTTCGGGCCAGCCCGCCGGCGAAACGCCGGTGATTCGGAATGTCTTGCCGGAGATTTGCCGGGCCGTTTCCGGCAGCGGCGCGACCGGTTTTTCTGAATTCTGGATATCCGCGATTTCGGCCGCGAGCGCTCCGGCCATTTGGGGATTGGCCGCCAGCGGCCGGGCGGATTGCGCGGCGGGCAGCAGATACGTCTGCAGCATCCGGTGCGGAGCCGGGAAAACCGGGTCGGCCAGGCTGCCGGTGAATACCGCAACGATATCCAGCTTGGGTAGGACGAAAATATACTGCCCCCCATGCCCGTGGGCGGAAAACCCGCCGAAGGAATCCATCCACCAGTAGTAGCCATATCCGTCGTCTTCGGCGGCATTCATTAGCCCTTTTGTGTCCATATGCTTCGCCGTCGAGGCCTTCACCCACCCCGCGGGCACCACCGGCTTCCCGTTCCACACGCCGCCCTGCAAGTACAAGTAACCCCATTTGGCCATGTCGGCCGGTCGGAGGCTCAACCCGGAATAGCCGAGGGTGACGCCTTGCGGATCGGATTGCCATTGAAAATCCGCGACGCCCAGCGGATTAAAAAGCTTGTCCTGTGCGTATGCTTCCAGCGTTTGGCCGCCGGTTTTTTGGAGGATGGCCGAGAGCACATGCGGCAGGCCGGAATCGTAAAAGAACGTTACGCCCGGCTTGCGCAGGATGTTGCTGTGGGTCAGGATGTATTCGGCCGCGTTTAAACTCGCATCCCCGGCGGCGAAATTCGGGAGTGTGTTGGTGTTGAAACCCGCGGACATCGTCAGCAGGTGTTCCAGCGTCAACTCACTCAGATATTTATCGGTCGTCTCTGTCGCTATTTCGGGGAAGAAATCCAGCACTTTTTGCCGGACATTTTTAATTCGGCCTTCCTGAATGGCCATACCCGCCGCGGCCGAGGTCACGCTTTTAGAGATCGAGTGGAGCGGATGGATGATATCGCGGGTATAGGGGGGAAAATACGCTTCGGTCACCAGCCAGCCATGCCGGATGATCAGGACGCTGTGGACGTTCAGGGCTTCCCGCCGGATTTCCCGCAGCATGGCCAAAATCGAAGCCGAGTCGATCCCCTGTTCCTCCGGCGTGGAGGTCCGCCACTCACCTTCCGGCCAATACGCGGTCTGTCGGCCGGCGGCGTCGGCGCAGCCGCCGAGAAAAACCGCCAGGCTGAAAACCAAGAGCATAAAAACGCACCGAAATGACAGCCTGCGATTCATGATTATTCCAACTTTCCCTTGGCGGTTTTACGAAAGAAATAAGCCGGCTGCCGTTCCACGAAGAACTCGAAGTAAAAACCTGAAGAACACAAAGAAAATAATATTTTACTCTCTTGGTGAGCTTCCGGTTTTATCTTCGTGTCCTTCGTGGATATAAATTATTCGGCTTCGCCCTCGCGCCTGGCGCGCTTTTTCCCGAATGCATGAATAGTCCTTGTTCCCGCGACGCTTTCCCCCCGGTGCGGCACGCCTTTCGGGATAAACCATTCCTGGCCCGCCGCGATCGGAATCCGCCGGCTTCCCAGAATTAACGTGTATTGCCCTTGCACCACCAGAAAATATTCGTCGTAATCATGGACGTGCTCTTCCGAATTTTCGCCCTTATGATTTGTCCAGACGGCCATCTGGCTCCCATCCGCGCCGTCGAACAGGTAGCCTTCGATGCCGCGGGTGTATTGCGTCTGGGAAGCAATCCGATTGGCGGGATTTTTCATGAATTCCGGAAAGTCTTTCATCATTCCACTCCGTGAAGACGGGTCTGGACCGCGCCGGCGGATTGGGCGTCCTCCCCCAATGCGAAAATTCGGCCGGGTTGCATGTTCTATACGGTGAGAATAATATCCCAGGATAGCGGATTCATCTCCGCCAGCAGCGCCTGCCTGCCCAGCCAGTCGATGACGGCGCGTCCGCGATCCGGTTGGGGCATGGAGGCGGTCGTGACGACCACAGCCGCCAGGGGGAATGGCTTCTTCCTTCGCTTCAGCTCGTCCGGGCATTGGATTTCCGAATAGATATTGAGGCCGCCCAATGCCGCGCCCGCCCCGGATTGTTCCTGCCCCCATAACGAGAAAAGGGGGTTCAGCGCCCGACCCGGCAGATCGAAAACAAGGCCCGAGACGCGAGCCGCCGGATTGGGATGGATTACCGGCGCCGGGGCTTCGGGTACGCGTTGCGGATATTGGGTCAGGTAGATGAAGGTCTTCTCGATGAGGGGGATCTCGAAATTCAGGTAGTTCGTCCCGGATTTGGCGGGATCGTTCCCTCCCGAGCCATCGACGTGCAACTCGTACGGCTTCCAGGCGCCGAAGGCGGCTCGGTAGTCTTCGAAGGTCCGGGTTGATTTAGGATCGACGACAATGGAAATTCCCGGGCAATACGGGGTCATCCCGGGCGGAATGAACCCGGCGTATTCAAGGTCATCCTGAACATGAATCAGTTCCAGCGCCGGAGGATTTGGAAATTCGATGAACCTCAGGCTTTGGGCGCCGGCGTAGGTTGCGGATTCGGGGCGGAGTGAGAATCCCAGGGAGGGAATCATATCCAGCTGATCCCGGGTATAGCCGTGTGCGTAAAGCGTCCCAATGGTCAGCATTCGTCGCGATCGGAGCGGCTGGTCGGTTTTGCGTCGATATTATACTCTTGGCTCATGCTTTGTCTCCGGTTGCCCGGCGTCCAAGGTGAGCCCCGCGGGAGCGTGCAAGTTCTGCACGTAGAACCTGCACGATTATGAAGCGGGGGTCGGCTGCAGCGCGAGGTTTGGCGCCTTTCAAGTGACCAGAACGCTCCATCCAATTCGTCATGCCCGCGAGTTCTTTGCGGGCATCCAGTGTCTTTCACCCACAGTCACTGGACCCCCGCTTGGTACACGCGGGGGTGACGATTACTCTTCATTTTCGATGAAGCCGAGCTCCGTGCAAGTATCCACGGGTCATCGGCCGGGCGCGTCTGGATCGAAGAGCATGGTCTCCCGGCCTACTTCTACTTCGCCGTACCTGAGCGCGCCTGCGCGCTCGTAGACGTGGAGGACGGCACCTGTGGCGGTGAAATTGGACTCGACGAGGCGGAAGCCGGCCGGGATCGCGCCCTCTCCGAACAGGCGCTTGCCCGTTCCGATGACCACGGGGAACTGCCAGAGGCGCAAAGTATCGACAAGATCGTGCTTGAGGAGGGTCTGGAGGAGGTTGCCACTGCCGTGAACCTGAATCTCGCCGCCTTCCATTGCCTTCAGCCTGGCCACCTCGCTGACAACGTCGCCTTTAAGGAGGTGGGAATTGTGCCACTCGAGCCTGGTGAGTGAACGTGACGCGACGAACTTAGGCCGTGAGTTGAGAGCCTCGGCAACCTTGTCGTCCGAATCGGTCGAATTGGGCCAGGAGCCTGCGAAGATCTCATAAGTCTTGCGGCCGAGGAGGAAGGCGCCGGCGCGAATGGTCCACTCGGTCATGAGCTCACCGAACTTCTCGTCGGCATAGGGGACCAGCCAGCCGCCGTGCTGGAAGTCTCCCTCGCGATCCTCGTTGGGGCCGCCAGGAGCCTGGATCACGCCGTCCAGACTTAAGAATGTGCCTACCACCAGTTTTCTCATGTTCCTATTCTTCTTTCTCTACCCGTGTATCTGAACCGGTTGTCAGCCGGAATCGAAATAATGGATGCATGCAATCCTTGCCAAGGTGTGCCCCGCGCCCGCCCCCGCGGGGGAGGATGCGCAGGTTCGGTTTGATCTTTGAACCTGCGCGATTATGAATCGGGGGGGGGAAAAAAATTTGCACGTGCACCTGTGTTCGCATTTATTATCGCATTACGTTACCTAGTAATAATGTCCCATCGAAAGCAGGGTTTTATACGTAAAATTGATGCGCACATCGCATTCGCGTGTACTTCGTGTTATTTAGAAATCGAAGAAGCCTGCCAAATCGCCTATCCAAACATTCCAACAATGAATACTATCAATCCGATGACTATAAGTGCGCCTCCAAACGTCTTCATGAATGCGCTGTGCTTTTCTGGGCTAGAGAGTTGACGGGAAATATCTATACTTTTTAGAAATCCTTGTTGGAATATGTCGGGTTTCGCGATATAGAGAATTCCCAGTATAACGAGCAATACACCAATCGCAACTAAAATCAATGCTACTGTAGTTGACATTGTCCTTCTCCTTTGGGCTTACAGATGGCCGTTTAGCCCTTCCCGGCCCCGCCGTACGTGCCAGGTGCGCTTTCAGGGTTCGGCATGATTAGGTGGATTCTACGTTAAAAGTAACTATCCCGCAAACTATCGGTTTTTGTTACGCCATAGCTGAGTGGCTTTAGCCTCAATATGGGCTTGACTCCAAGCGTTAACATTACTCTCGGACTGCTTCGTTCACCCCATCAAGAAATCGATATTTTCTATAAAAGCCATTGCGCCCAACGGCATGCGTTACCGGCCAGAGCGGGATTTGGCGGATAAAACCACCAGACCCCGAATTCGCCTCTTGGGGCTGCTTCCTTCGCTATTGGGCAGTTTGCTTATCTTCTTATCGGCATTGGTAGTTTGGCCCATAGCCGCAATCCGAAGGCAGCATGGGAACGAAAGGTTTTTGTTGCCTGCGTCCGCGGGATGTTGGTTGTCGGTCTGTATGATTCTAATTGATATTTCTGGTTGTTTTTGTGTTCACAATCATACGCAATCCGATTCAGCTTTTCTTCGGCTTTAACTCATTTATCCTGTCTATTCTTCTCCTGCCGCTCTTGTCCATCGTCTTGACAACCGGATTGATTGTTTTCGCCATCCTGGCTTGGAAGGAAGGATTTAGGGCTATTGTGCGGCCCCCATTTCCAGCATCCGGCTTGGGTCAAATGCGTATGTGCCGTGCGGGGAAGCGATCTCCCCGCCCCTCTCCCGGCAGCCTGGGCGCACAGCAGCGCAAGTTTACCGTCCCCGGCAGGTCAGAATTGAATAATTGAAACATTGTATTAAATTCCTTGTCTAATTTGAGGTCTCATACAACCCACAACCTCCCACGTTTGTTGAGGCAAACAGCATTTCCTCCCAAACGAAAGGTTGATCAAAGCAGAGGAGATATTGATAGATGAAAAAGCCAGCCGATCGCAAAGCATCCAAATGGGGTATTTTATGGGGTTTTCTTTTAAGCCTTCTACTAACCGGTTGTTATGGAGCGAAAAGCAGTAAAAAGATTTTCAATTCCGATCTCGCAAGACAACTATTGGATGCGGCACTCGCAAGATCGGTTACAGACGGGAACGGACAATACTATCGAAATGCAGTCATCCGTATTGAGGCGCCGGATTATTACTTTACGTATACGGGAGCAGCGGGTATCGCCCGCGCCGACACGGGCGAAACGATGACGGTAGATCATCAATTTACGATTGCCAGCGCGGGAAAAACGATGACCGCTGTCATTATCTTACAGTTGTGGGAAGCAGGAGCCCTGGGAGAAAAAGGCCTTGACGCCACTCTGGGGGATTTGAGCGTCTTTCCTCCGGAAGTACTGGATGCTCTTCATAAAATAAACGGGGTATCGTACGGCCGCGAGATAACCGTCCGCCAATTGCTAAATCAAACGTCAGGCCTCAAAGATGTTCTAATGGACGACGAAAACGGCATTGGCGACGACTATCCTGAAGAGTATCGCGGCTATGCCCCCGGTTCACTTAACGGAATGACCGTCTTCGATGAACAAAAGGGGTTCGAGAGAATGATGGATTGTATCCAAAACGACATGCCGGCGGGATGCAACCGCTCCGATTATTACTTATCTTATACCTGGCCGCATTGGGATGAAAAGGCTTGGGTCGCGGATCCTTCCAATAAGATGGCCGGGCTTCTGAACTTTTATCTTGGAGGGATGAATGAAACCGCTTTATGGAAGCCCGGCAAGGCGTTCCATTATGCAGATACGAATTACATCCTCTTAGGGTTGGTTATCGAAAAACTTACCGGCAATAGCCTGCACCAGGAACTTAGAACGCGCATCTTTGATCCTCTGGGCATGGATCATACCTATCTGGCTTATTCGACCAATCCCCCCACAAAGCCATGGGAAGGTCGACTCTCGGATCATTGGGGGTCAAACACACCACTTATCTCCAATGGGATTAACCTTTCCATGGATTGGGGAGCCGGCGGAGAAATCTCCACCGTGCAGGATTTAAGCGTTTTTATTCAAGCCCTGGCCGATGGAAAATTATTCAAGGAAAGGGCCGCCTTGGAGGAAATGTTACGGCTCCCCGAAGCGATAGAGCAGCCTTTTTACGCTGCGGGAATTATTGCCTGGCCCACGGATAATGGCTGGATTCTTCATCACAACGGCGCTCCAGGCAGTTGGATCGAATACCACACCGCGCACCATCTCTCCATTGTCGGGACCGTCAACGATCTGGATGGGGCGGATCGCTTTATGACTTTACGCGGAGACATTTATTCTGCGCTTGCGGAAGCGGGCCTAAGATCGGCGAATTTTAAAACAGGTTCCGTCAGTATGAGTTTATTGGAAACCCTGGGGGGAGAGCCGCCTATTGTTTTACTAACCGCGTTATTGGGCAGTTTGCTTATCTTCTTATCGGCATTGGTAGTTTGGCCCATAGCCGCAATCCGAAGACAACACGGGAGCGAAAGGCGTATGTTGCCCTCTTCCGCAGCTTGTTGGTTGTCGATCTGTATGATTCTAGTAAACCTGATATTTCTGGTTGTATTTGTGTTCACAATCATGCGCAATCCGGTTCAGCTTTTATTCGGCTTTAACTCATTTACACTTTCTATTCTTCTCTTGCCTCTCTTATCCATTGTCTTGACGGCCGGATTGATTGTTTTCTCTATCCTGGCTTGGAAGGAAAGTTTTTGGGGGATTGCACGGCGCATTCACTATTCATTCACAACACTTGCCGCAATTTGTTACGTGTGGATTTTAGCCGAACTTCACTTATTGATGTTGCCTTGAAGATTACCCGCAGGCTTTCCTAATGGAGATTGTGTGATTTTGAAACCGAATGAACTAATTAGTTTATCCTCAGGATGCACCATCGCGGCAGGACGATCAGTTCCCCGATCGAATCCCGCACGGATCCCGGCGTGCGGTTTTCCCTCACCGGGGTCTTTCTGTCTCATTTCCAGCATCCGGCTTCGATCAAATGAGATATGTGCCGTGCGGGGAAGCGATCCCCCCGCCCCTCGCCCGGCGGAACCCGCCACGCCCATGACGGGCGCCGGGAGAGGGGGTCGAACGATCACGCAGAACTGCATTGCGTCATCCGCGTAAGGGAAGCGGCGGGAAGCGCATCGCCTCGACGAAGGCGTCCTGAAAGCCCTCCGCGCGGGAAAGGTCGATGACCCGGGTCGCTTCCGCGATCCGTGCGCACGTCTCCAGCGCGCCCGGATCGCGGGCGGTCAGCAGCGCCCCCGCGAGCGCGCTGTTCCCCGCCGCCTCGATCCGCCCGTCAAGCTCGGACGGGATCAGCCCGACCGCGATCGCCGATTCCGGGGACATGCCGCTGCCGAAGCTGCCCGCCAGGTGCACCCGGCCGATTGCCGCCAACGCCACACCCGCGCTCCGGCACAAAATCCGGATCCCCGCGGCGATTGCGCCCTTCGCCAGCTGAAGCTGGCGCACGTCCGACTGGGTTAACCTCATCTCCGGATCGGGCGGCAGCTGGAACGCGCGCACTCCTCCGGAATCGGCCTCAACGGCCAACCCGCCGTTTTCATCGAGGATCCCGGCGCGCCGCAGGCCGGCCAGCAAATCCAGCAGCCCCGAGCCGCAAAAACCGGCCGGCGGCTTGTTCCCAAGCGTGGTAAAAGCGAACGTCTCCCGTTTCCACGTCACGCAGTCGATCGCGCCGTCTACGGCCGGTATCCCGCACGAGATCACCGCGCCCTCGAAGGCGGGCCCGGCCGCGGTCGCGGTCGCCGTCAGTTTGCCGTCCGCCGCAAGGACGATCTCGCCGTTCGTCCCGATATCCACCAGCATTTCCGGCCGGCCGGCGGCTTCGTGCAGCCCGCGGGAAAGTATCCCGGCGGTGATGTCGGCGCCGACGAACGCGGATATCCCGGGCAGCAGCCGGCAGCGATATTTCCCGCCGTCCTCCGCATCCAAATCCATCTCCCGGCTTTCCAGGAACGCGGGCTGGAACGGCATGCGCGCCAGCCCGTCCAAGCCGGCGCCTTCCCACAAATGCAGCATCGTCGTGTT
>CAZYSF010000105.1:0-4430 GCA_964649635.1 uncultured Anaerolineales bacterium
CAGTCGCTGGCCGAACCGTTCGCGCCGATCGACGCGCTGGCAAAGGCGGGCGGCGATGTTATCGTCCTGGGGATGGATCCGCCCGCGAACGTCGCCCTGCATCTGGCCGAGCAAAGGACGGGAAGGAAACCCTTCGTTCGCTGGGCCTTAACCCCCCAGGGGGTCGTGGAATGCCCGGGGTTCCCGGGATGCTCGCGGGGATTTGAGGCGATCGAAGAGAAACTGGCGGGCGTAATTCAGCGGGGAATGGTGGGTTCCTTTCCGGTCATCCGGATTCCGCTGCGCGACCTGTTGAACATCGCCGCCGGCTGGATCCGGCAGGATCCGCAGGCGATGTTGTGCACAAATTCCGACTGCCCATTTTGCTCCGCGGCGCGTAGATTTAATCAGGACCATCCGGCCGGATAATCCGGATTCCCCGCCGAATGTTTTCCGGGGCGGGACGGCAAGGAAAATTCCAGAGGTTATCCATGTCTCCAATCATTCAGATCATCCTTGTGGCGGGGGCGGTCCTGGTGGTATTCCTTTTCCTGGCGGCGCTGGTGTGGGGAATTCGCACAAGGCGCGGGGAGGAAGATTTTATTCCTGCGGCGCAATCTCTAAAAAATTACAGCAGCGGGATGTCCGCTGCCGCCTCCGGAGATGAAATCGATACGGATTGGCTGCGGCAACCGGAGCATGATGCGAGCGGATCCGGCGAACCCGAACGGATTCCAATCGACGCCGGGAGGCAGCCGTCCTTCACGGATTTCCTGCGCAACGCCGTTCCTCAAATCTCGACCGTGATGGACTTGAGCAGAGCGATCAAGCAGATGCAGGCGGCCGGCGATTGGACGGATGCGTCGGATGAACGCAAAGCCGCGATCCGCATGGCCTTGGATCAGATGCTGGAACAACAGCCACAAAACGAATTTCTGATCCAGATGAGGGATTCGCTTGAATTCGCCGGAGAATCCGAAGACGAAGCCGACGACGAGGAAGGCATGCAGGTGATCCGGGTTGCCGGCAGAAAAGTCATCCGGGTGGACGGGGTTGACTATTATTCGCTGGCGGAAATTCCGGATCCGGATTTACGGGACGAGGCAAGGCAAATGCTGTTAGACCTGAACGACCAGGAACCTTTGTAAACCATCCTATCCCCCCTCCCAAATCCGGATTCATTCGAATATGATGACTCGTGCTCTCCCTCCCCCCTTCCCGTATAACGGGAAGGGGGGAGGGTATCCACTTCTCCCGTAAAAGGATAAATGAAGAAGGGGAGGGGGGATGGGATGGTGCATAATCGCAGGCCGGATTACCCCGACGTTTTCCAAACGATCGCCCGACTATTTCGTGATTATTTACCGATATCAATGGAACGCGATAATCCGGCACCCGGCCGGACGGTATAATCCCCCTGGTTTCTGGAGGCGGGCGGATCATCCCCTTGAAGATTAAACGAATACTCACCGTGGCGTTGATCGCCATAATCCTGATCGAGACGGCGCTGTTGGCGTACCGGATCCCGGCCGTCAACGACCGGCTGGCCTGGCGGGTGGACGAATTCCGCGGGCAGCTGCGGAGTTATTTCTTCCCGCATCCGGATACGATTGCGACCGCCGATCCGGTGCGGATGGCGATCATGCAGGGAACCCTTACCGCCGCGAAGGACCTCGCGGACGCATCGACCCCGACCGTCACTCCGATCGCCGCTCAAACCGAGAGCGAACTGCCGACCGTCACCCCGACCCCGTCGCGCGCGCCGATCCCGGCTTCCATAACGCTCGCCCCGCTCCGGCACGAATTCCAGGGATATAACAACTGCGGTCCGGCAACCCTTTCGATGCTGCTGAATTTTTGGGGTTGGGACGGCAACCAGACCAAAGCGGCCAATGCCCTCAAACCCAAATGGGAAGACAAGAATGTCATGCCGTACGAGATGGAGCGCTACGTGCTCGAAAATACACCCTATGGCGTATTCAATCGGATGGCTGGAACGCTGGACGACCTGCGCCAGGCGATTGCGGCCGGGTTTCCGATGCTGATCGAGAAGGGGATGATCGTCCCCGGCCGCCCGGATCTGGGATGGATGGGGCATTACACGCTCGTGGTTGGTTACGATGACGCGACGCGCACCTTCCTGACCCAGGATTCCTACTACGGTCCCGATCACACGGTCGATTATGATTCGCTGCTTTACGACTGGCGGGCGTTCAATTACATCTATCTCGTGGTATATCCGCGCGAGCGGGAAAGCGAACTGGCCGGGATTCTCGGCCCGAATGCGGACGCCGCGCTCAATTCCCTCACCGCGCTGGACCTGGCGCAGCGCGAATCCCAGAACCTAACCGGGGAAGCCCTGGCATTCGCCTATTTCAACCTCGGCACGGTCCATGTGGCGCGCAAGGAATATGTGGATGCGGCGTTTGCCTACGATATGGCGCGGTACATGGGGCTGCCGTACCGGTTCCTGTGGTATCAGACCGGGCCGTACTTCGCCTATTTTTATTCCGGGAATTATCAGGACGTGATCGACCTGGCGAATGCCACACTGTATGTGCAGCAGAACCTCGAGGAATCCTGGTATTGGCGCGGCATGGCGCGTTACCAGTTGGGGGACCGCCAGGGGGCGATCGACGACTGGCGCGAGGCGCTCGTCCGGCATCCGGGGTTTGCACCCGCGCTCGAACAGCTGACACAGCTTGGGGAGGTGGGTTGAACAAACGGATCGTAAAATCGTTCCTGCTGGTCGGATTCCTGTTCGCCACCGATAAACTGATCGCGCTGCTGCGGCAGATCCTGGTCGGACAGCGGTTCGGGGTCGGCGCGGAACTGGACGCCTTCAACGCCGCCAACAACCTTCCGGATATGCTGTTTGCGCTGATCTCCGGCGGGGCCATGGCGGTGGCGGTCATCCCGGTGCTGACCGAGACGCTCGACCGCGAAGGAAAGGATGCGGCCTGGGCGCTGTTCTCGCGCCTGGCGAACTGGGCGTTCCTGATCACCGCATCGATGGCCGTCATTCTGGCGGTGTTCGCGGAGCCGTTCATTTCCCATGTGGTGGTGCCGAACCTCGATCCCGAGTATCAGGCGCTTACCACCCGCCTGATGCGGCTTGATCTGCTGGCTCTGCTCATCTTTTCGATCAGCGGATTGGTGATGGGGGCCTTGCAGGCCAACAAACACTTTCTGCTGCCCGGCCTGGCGCCGATCCTCTACAACTTCGGGTTGATCTTCGGAGTGCTCGTCCTTGTGCCGCTTTACGGAATTTTCGGGCTGGCCTATGGAACGATCTTCGGCGCGGCGCTGCATCTTGCGATTCAGATCCCGGCCTTGATCCGTTATGGATTCCGATGGACCCCCTCGCTGGACTGGCGTTCTCCCGGCGTGATCAAGGCCGCCACGCTGATGGGACCGCGGATCCTGACCGTGGCCGCGATCCAGACTATCTTCGTCGCCACCGATAATTTCGCCTCCGGGCTGGGCGAGGGCGCGATCACCGCGCTGGCGTACGGCTGGCTGATCCTGCAGGTGCCGGAAACGATCCTGGGGTCCGCGCTCGGGACGGTTCTCCTCCCGACTCTTTCGGAGCTTTCCGACCGCGGAAAGCTTGACGAATTGCAGCGGATGATCCGCCGCGCCGTGCTGGCGACGCTCGGAATGACTCTGCCGGTCCTCATGCTTGGGATCCCCTTGATGGGGATCGCCGTGCGGATGGTCTTCGAAGGACGCGCCTTTACGGCGGAGGATTCGGCGATGGTGGCGGCCGCCGCGCGGATCTTCCTGCTCGGGCTGCCCGCCCACGCGCTGATCGAGACCGCCGTGCGTTCGTTTTACGCGCGGCAGGATGCGCGCACGCCGCTCTGGACGGGCCTGGCCACCGCGGCCTTGTTCATCGCGCTGTGTTTCATGCTCACACCCACCGTCGGATACACCGGCGTGGCGATCGCCAACTCATCCGCCTACACCTTCGAGGCGGTGCTGCTCTTGATACTGATGCGAAGAAGGAAGATGATTTGAACCCCTCACCCCGCCGGAAAAACACCGATTGGGGTGAGGGAGGTATGCGACAGCGAGGAAAAGGCGCCATGAATTTTCCCCAATCCGTATCCTTCACCATTACCAATGCCTGCAACCTGCGCTGCCGGATGTGCGGCCAATGGAGCGAAGAAGGATATATCCGGGGCCGGTCCGCCGCCCGGCGCAAGGAGCTTGAACTCGCGGATTGGAAACGGCTGGTCGACGAAATGGCGGAGCACAACCTTAAGAACGTTCTGCTCCGCGGCGGGGAGGTGTTCCTCTTCCCGGATATCATCCCGCTCCTGGAACACCTGCGCGCGAAGGGGATCTTCGCTTCGATAGACACCAACGGCACCCGGCTTGCCCCGTTCGCGGCGGATCTCGTCCGGATCGGGAACATGCATCTTACCGTCTCGGTAGACGGCCCGGAG
>CAZYSF010000106.1:0-1747 GCA_964649635.1 uncultured Anaerolineales bacterium
CGTACTCTTCCAGGTAGATCGCCGCTCCCACACCGAGCGGGAAGGCGACCAGGATGGTGATGGCGATCGTCCACAATGAGCCCAGGATGGCGGTGCGCACACCGGCGTTAATCGCCTCGGATGATTGCGGCCGGGTGATGAATTCGAAAGTGAGCCAGGAAACGAAGCGCAGTTCCGCCGTTGGAAATTCATCGGCGGCCCGGCGCTTGATCTCCACCGGGCGGGTCAAAGATTCCCACAGGGTCCAGGATTCGACTACCTCATAGCGGACCACGCGTTGGATCACCAGGCTGTAGACGTTCGAACGGCTGCGTTCGGTGAAGGGCTCTTCGTTATCCAGTTTGGCTAAGGCGCTCTTCGACAGCTTCCTCCGCAGGATCTCCACCAGGGCGTCCTTGGGCAGGTCTTCCAGTGCGACTCCGCCCGCGGCCAGCGAGGCCGGATCGGTTCGCGCCTGCAAGGCCACATAGCCGGCTACCCCGTCCAGAATATTGAACAGCAGGGTAGTCAGGACCAGGATGGCGAGAGCCGTGGCGGCCTGGAAGACGAAATGCCAGGCGCGGCCGGTCCGATGTCGGAAGGACAGATTGTCCGCGAATTCCGCCGGAGGTGGTTGGGTGTTGTTCATTCGTAGACCTCCCGGAAGCGGCGTACGATCCGCTGGCTGATGATGTTCAATCCCAGTGTGAGGAAGAACAGCATCAGGCCTATGGCGAAGATGCTGTTATAGTCGATCGAGTCGTAGCTTAGGTCGCCGCCCGAGATGCGCACGATATGCCCGGTCATGGTCTCGGCGCCGGCGAAAGGATTGAAGGTGAAATTGGGCCCGGCACCGACGGAGACGGCGACGATCATCGTCTCGCCTATGGCGCGGCTGATGCCGACGATGATGGCGGCGGCTATTCCCGAGAGCGCGGCCGGGACGACCACCTTGAGGGCCACTTCCAGCTTTGTGGCGCCCAGCCCGTAGGCGGCCTCGCGCAGGGAGCGCGGCACGGCGTTGAGGGCGTCCTCGCTCATCGAGGCGATCAGCGGCAGGATCAGCACTCCCATCACCAGGCCGCCGGAGGCCATGTTGTAAATCTGGACCACGTTGTTGCCGAAGATAGAGCGCAGCAGGGGGGTGACGAACATCAGGGCGAAATAGCCGTAGACGATGGTCGGGATGCCGGCCAGGATCTCCAGGATCGGCTTGAGAGTCTTGCGCACTTTCATCGAGGCGTACTCGCTCAGGTAGATGGCCGCCGCCATCCCCAGCGGGATGGCGATCAGCATAGCGATCAGCGAAGTGATGAAGGTGGAGGTCACCAAGGGCAGGATGCCGAATGCGCCGATGTGCGGCTGCCACTTCGTTCCGGTCAGGAAGTCGACCAGGTTCACTTCCGGGTTGCGGAAGAACGGCAGGGCTTCGTTGCCCAGCGCGACGACGATTCCCAGGGTAATGAAAATGGAAAAAGAACCTGCGAAGAACAGCAGGAACTGGATGATTGTCTCCCCGATCCTGCGGCGCTTGCGCAGCCCTTCTTTACGGGCGGGGAAGCCGATTCCATTAAGCGCAATGCTCTTTCCAGTCATCAATTCTCCCTTCAGGAACAACTCCCCCTCCCCCCTGCTTGCTGCGGGGGGAGGGGGGCGGAAAGGTTAACCCAAGTCCCTACGGCTGCATGCCGACGGCGCCGTACCAGGCGTCCAGGGCTGCGTCGAGGGCTTCCTGGCTGGCCGGGAAGTAGCCGACGTCCAGGATCTC
>CAZYSF010000107.1:0-3805 GCA_964649635.1 uncultured Anaerolineales bacterium
CGACCTGCCACCAGGTCGGCTCTTGAGTGCGCCCCGTGGCCAATACCCGATCGCCCTTGGTCAAGACGGCTTCGATGTTATAACCCGTACCGGGTCCCTTGCGGCAATTGGCATTTTCCAGCAGCGTGACCAGCAGGGGAAGCTCGCCAGTCGGCGTGGGAGTCCAGATCGGGATCGGCGTATCGCCGGGCGTGGCCGCCGTTGATGCAAAAGCGAATTCGTACGAGCCGACGTCGCAGGCCCCGCCTACGGGGCGGCCGACGCCGCGCTGATCGACCGCCGGGCAGGGCCCTTCGGCGTTATCGATGGCCAGGCTGTACTCGAGGATGGCTCGAGTCTGGGTCGGTCCCCCGTTATCGGCCAGATCGGCAAGGAAGAAGTCGCCCTCCGGCGGGCGCGTGAACAAGCCTCCGTATTCGAAGAGGCACGACCCGTCCGAGAGGTTGCGGCCGCGCATATCGAAGACGATCGAATGCCCGAGCTGGTACGAGCAATCCTGCTCCCCGTTGTTCTCGATGATGCTGTTCTCCAGCCGGAAGTGCATCGGGTCGGCCGGTCCGGAATTGGCGTACAAGCCGGAAAGGGCGTTCCCGGCGATCGTCGTATAGGAAAGGGTCAGGTCCCCCAGGCTGGTGATGCCCGATCCGGAATTCCCGCTGATCGTGGAGTTGATCAGGGTCATGGCGGAATCCATGTTGTTGTACAGCGCGGAATTGCGGCCGACGGCATGGCCGCTGATCGTGCTGCGCTCGACGGTCATCGATCCGCCGCCGGTGTTATGGACTACGTGGGTGTCTGCCGCCGGATTGCCGGAGACGGTCGAGTCGATCAGGCGCAGGGTGCCGTTGTTGTAGATCACGCCCGATCCCCAGCCGAGGGATCGGTCCAGTTGATGGTTGCCGGTGACCCGGCTGCCCCGCAGGGTCAGGTCGCCGCGATTGGTGATCGCCCCCCCGGGATTATCCGTAATCCGCACGTTATCGAGAACGACGGTCGCTTCGCCCAGGACGTTGACCGCCGCCCGTTCCTGATTGCGAATCTCCACATTGCGAAGGGTGATGTGCTGTTCGGAATTGCCGGCGGCGTACAACCCGATCATCCCGTCTACGATCGCGAGATTTTCCAGAACGATCCGCCCGATCCCGGCGGTATAGACAACATTAAGTGTCCCCCTGCCGCTGAGGACGGTGGTCAGACCTCCGGGAGTGGCCGCGCCGTAGAGGCTGACGCTCCGGGTTTCGATGCTCACGCTGCCTTCTTCTTCGTAGGTTCCCGGACCGATATAGATCGCCGCTTCGTTGGCCGCCTTACGGATGGCCGCCCGAATGGTCAGGCAGGCCGTCCCCGTGCTCAGGCAGTCGTTTTCGTCGTTCCCGAACTTGTCGACGTAGAGGATTTCGCTCGGCGCCGGAGTTGCCGTCGGCATCGGAGTCGGCAGGCGGTTGATGGCATCCAGGATTTCCGGGGGTATGCTGCAGGACAGGATGACGATGGCCAGCGTGCTGAAAAACACCTTGATGTTCCGGTGGCGGTTCATCAGTGCCTCCTGGGGAGCGGACCGCGCGCGCAACGCGCGCAATATGCCGGAAGCCCATGGCACGGGATAACCCGGCGGTTAATCCACCGCTCCAATTGGAATATACAGAATCCGCATCGAAGAATTGTTGGAACGCATTGGAATATATCGGATCGGGCTGCATGTAATCGGCATCCCCCCGGCGAGGATGAAATGCGCATGGATTAGCGTTAAAAATCGAATTCTCTGAAAATCGGTGTCGGGCTGACCGTCACGGCCGCCGGGGAAAAACCGCCGGGTAATCCGCGGAATTCCCTGCTCCGCGGGAAGGGATGTAATCGCCAATTGGGCGGGCTGTTGGTAGAATAGAGAAAATCCCCGCCGATCGGAGTTTTTAAACGATGGAATATTCATTGGACGGATATTGCGGTTTGTACTGCGGCGCGTGCCCAAAATTCCTGGGATCCAAAGCCGGAACGGAGACGAATCCGTGCCATGGTTGTAAAAGCGACACGATTTCGGGATGGTGCCTGACCTGCAACTTGAAAGCCTGCGCGCGCGGGAAGGGGTTGGATTTCTGCTACGCCTGCGCGGAATATCCCTGCAAAGATCTTGAGGATTTCAAAACCAGCGTGGAATATCCGTATCACTCGGAAGTCTATGACTATATGAAGGTCATCGAGCGGGAAGGGAAGCCGGCCTGGCTGGAAAAAATGAAAGTCCGCTGGTCCTGCCCGGCGTGCCGGCAGGAGGCGTCGTGGTGGGATCTAGCCTGTAAAAAATGCGGCGCCGGATTGAGTGGATATCGAAAACCATAGCGGATCCGCGGAACACACTTGAATTTCCTTTCGCGGGGGAGGGTAGACCGCAAAGATGATCGGGCCGGCAAGCCACAGGAGCGGCTTGGGCGGCTTCTGGAGGCCTAATCCGCTTTCAGGGGATGTTGTGTTGCGCGCAAGTGACAGGATAAGTTTTCGAAATTCATGAAAAGAAGTGAATTAGTGATTCAACTATTTCGAGTTGCGCGGCCGCAATTCGTAATTTCGGGACTGGCCATTTTCATTTTTGGCGCTTCCTGGGCGGTTTTATTGGGAGCGCCTTTTTCCCCTTCAAGGATACTCTTTGGCTACCTGGTTCTTCTGCCGGCCCATCTTTCCGTTTCCTACAGCAACGACTACTTTGATGTGGAAGTCGATAAGTACAACAAACATTCTTTCCTTAGCGGAGGCAGTGGAATTCTGGTTGATCATCCGGGATTGAGAAAACCCGCGGTATGGATAGCGATGGGTTTGATCCTGGTTTCCCTGGTACTTGGAATTGTGTTTCAAATTAAATATTCATACCCGGTGTGGTTTTCGGGTTTCGTTGTACTGGGCAATCTATTAGGCTGGTTTTACTCCGCGCCCCCATTAAAATTGGCCTATCGCGGTTTAGGGGAATTATCCATGATCCTTTCCGTCGGCCTTTTACTCCCTGGATTTGGATTTCTGGTCACCGGTGGACTAATTATTCAGGATGGATTGCTTTTTTGCGTTCCCCTAATGCTGTACGGTTTGGCATTTATTCTTACGGTTGAGATACCGGATATGGAATCCGACCGTATGGGTAACAAGCGGACATGGATTGCTCGAAAGGGCCGTGGTTTCGGTTACGCTATGATAGCATCCGCACTGCTCTTTGCGACGTTGTTCTTTTTCTGTCTGCCATGGCTGACCTTCCGGAGCTATCCGGTGGACTTTCGCATTCTCGGAATCTTGTCTCTGCTGCCTCTCGGCGCAGGTTGGGTTGGATTACTAAAAAGACCCGTGGAAAAACGATCCGCCACCCGGATTGTCTATGGGATCATGATCACTCTTGCGGTTTTTACAATCCTGGCGGACGGATATATGGTTTATACGAGCTTAACTCAAATGTAATAATTGAATGCCTGGAGATCCGGATTATCCGCTATCGAAAATTAGTGACAAATGGCGAATTGGTGAAATAAGCCGGTGGCGTGAGCAATAATTATCCGCCCAACCCGGTGGTCGAGTTCGGTGCGTTCGAGGTTTCCGGCCATGCGGTAGACGGATTCCGCCCGTGATATCATGAAACCCCATGATCGCCGCCCTTTTCGATATTGAAGGCACGCTCTTCACGAATCCCATCGGGAAAGGATTCATCGAATACGCCTCCCTTCACGGGCGGCGGTGGCATTCCAATCTCTATTTCGCTTCGCTCATGCCCCTCTTTCTCCTGTCCAAACTCAACCTGATTTCCCGGGAGACGCTCAACCGCACGGCCATCGCG
>CAZYSF010000108.1:0-7637 GCA_964649635.1 uncultured Anaerolineales bacterium
CCGGCCTCAGCGGCTGGCTGGGCGCGTTCTTTTCCGGCTGGCCGCGCATCGGCGAATTCATCCTGCTCTTCCTCGGATACGAACCGGTCGCACTGGTTTTCGGGATCACCGGATTAATCCTGCTTTCGAAGGGATTGTTCACAGCGGAGGACCGGTTCTGGGCGGTCTTCGCCGCCGTATCCGCGGCCTGGGTGCTCATCCGGCCTGCGGCCTTCCCCGGCGAATCGGTTTGGGTGATCCTGCCGCTGCTCGTTCTCGGCGCGCGCGCGCTGCGGAAGGCGCTGGAATCATCCGTGCTCGAAGTGCGGCCGGTTTTCGTCGTGGTGCAGGGCGGAGCCATCCTGCTGCTTGCGGCTTTCGCCGTTTTTAACCTCGCGGCCTACGTTCACTCAGGTTCGTGGCTGAACATCGTTCTGGCGCTTGCGGGATTCCTGGGCGGGTTATTCCCGGGGCTCCTATTTTCCGAAGATTTGCGCGGCGCGGCCCGGGCATCGCTGACCGGGTTGGCGCTGGCGTGGTTGTTGCTGCTCGCCGCCGCCCAGGCCGGCGCGGGCTGGAATGCGACCCATACGCGGCGCGCATCCGCGAACGAACTCTGGCAGACGGATACGACCGCCGCGGATGTGCTCCGTCTGCACGCAACGCTCCGGCAAATCTCCGAATGGCGGACAGGAGTAAAGGATGAACTGGCCGTCGTGATCCAACTGCCGGAGGATTCCGCGCTCGGGTGGGAGCTGCTGACTTACGACGCGGCCGGGTATTCCCTTTCGGTGGATTCCCTTGCCACGCCCCCGATGCTGATTGCACCCTACGTCGAGGTGGATGGAGCGGTTGCCGGCCCGCGGTTGACGGTGGTGTACCACGGGCAGGCATTCGGGTACACTGAACAGCGGGCGTGGTACGGCTGGCCGCCGGATCTCATCCGCTGGCTGCTCTTCCGGGAAGGACCGGTGGAGCGCGGGCGGGTGATCCTGTGGGTGCGGTCGGACGTACTCGTTCCCGAGGAAGGAGCCGTGGAATGAGCGATTTACCCGCGAAAATAATCACCGTCGACGGACCGGCGGCGTCGGGCAAGACGACGATTGGCCGGATGCTCGCCGACAAGCTCGGGTACATGTTCTTCGACACCGGCGTGATGTACCGGGCCGTCGCGCTGGCGGCGTATCAGATGGGGGTCAACCCCGCTGACGAGGAGGCGGTCTCGGCGCTGGCAGAGAAAATCTCCATCGACGTAAAACCGGTGGGGGCGGGGGACGACCGCACGAGCATCGTGCTTCTGGACGGCGACGACGTCTCCTGGGCGATCCGCGAGCCGGTGGTGGATGCGTCCGTTTCGAAGGTCTCGGGGTACGCGCGGGTGCGGGCGGCGATGGTCGCCCAGCAGCGCAAAGTCGGCCTGCGCGGGAAAGTGGTGATGATCGGGCGCGATATCGGCACGGTCGTCCTGCCCGAGGCGGATAAAAAAATCTACCTTGAGGCGGCGCTTGAAGTCCGCGCGCGGCGCCGGTTCCAGGACCTGGATTCGCGCGGCGGAGACCAGTCGCTCGAGGAAGTCCAGGCCGGGCTGGCCGCCCGCGACGAGGCGGATACCGGGCGCGACCTTTCCCCTCTGCGCCCGGCCAAGGACGCGTTGATCATCGATACTTCGGAACTGACGCCGGAAGAGACCATCCGGAAGATCGAGCCGCTGCTGGCGGGATGAAGAAAAATCTCACCGCAAAGACGCCAAGGACGCATAGCCACTACTTAATCTCTCCCTCATCCCGTCATTCTCCCAGCGTACGCTGGGAGAAGGTGGCCGTAGGCCGGATGAGGGAGAGAAAAAGGCGCCGTTATTTTCTTGACGGCGTCTAGTATATTATTAAGGATCAGGTCAATATTTCATTAACAGGAAAAATCATGAAAAAGGCGAAAAAGCAATGTTTCCTTTCCGTCTGTATTTTTCTCGCAGTCGCCTGCAGCCTGTTTGCACCGGCGCCCGTCGTTCCCGAAACGTCGGTTCCGGAAAATACCCAGGCGGTTGCCTCCCCCACGGTTGAGGCGCCGAAACCAACCGCCGCGGGCGATCCGATCGAGTACATCAATCCCGAGCGGTACCGGGTGGAATCCGTCGTCACCGTGACCAACGGCGGCTTCACGCTGACCGAATTGCAGGTGTACCAGCCGAAGCCGGTAAATTGGGACGGACAGGAAAAGGTCGTGATCGAGGAGGTTTCGCCGAAAAGCGTTCAGGTGGGCAAGGATGACGCCACCGGTTCGGAGATGTACTACTGGCATCTGGCGAATACACCGGCGTGGGGGAAATCCCAGGACCTCAAGTACACCTTCACATTCACGGCCTATGAAACCCGGACGGCGATCGACGCGGATTCTGTCAAAGCCTACAACACGCAGACGGCTGATTACCGAAGGTATACACGGTCGGAACCTTACATTGAAAGCAAAGATCCGGAGATCATAGCGCTGGCCGACCGTATCGGCGGGAATGAGACGAATCCGTACCTGTTGGCGGAAAAGTATTACGATTACGTGGTGGCCCATGCCCGGTACCAGCTGGTGGACGGGCTGATCGGCGCCAAAGCTCTGCTGGAAAACGGAGTGGGCGAATGCGGTGATTACTCCGCGCTGTTCATCGCGCTGGCGAGATCCAGGAAAATTCCCGCCCGCGCCGTCGTTGGATTCTGGGCGATCAGCGGGACCAACCAGATGCATGTCTGGGCGGAATTCTATCTGGAGGGGATCGGCTGGATCCCAGCCGATCCGACCGTCGGGCAATCCGAACGGTATCGGAACGGAATCCAGGATTATTATTTCGGCAACATGGACAATCAGCGGGTCATTCTCAGCAAAGGCTTCAATATCAAGCTGGACCCGCCGGCGCCGGATGGGGCCGTTGCCTCGCTCCTGCAGGTCCCCTGGTGGTGGTACTGGGGAAACGGCGGGGATGCCTCCACGGTGTCGCTTGAGATGACGGCCTGGCGAGTGACCCCGAACTGATTCCGGGGAGCAATCCCGCGTGATGATGGTTTTTTGCCCTAACAAGGTGCTGAAAAAAGCAGGGATGTCATTGCGAGGAGCGAAGCGACCCCGGCCTACCCCAACCGGGGCAGGCGAAGCAATCTCCTTCTTTTTCCGAAGAGGGAGATTGCTTCGCTCCCTCCGGTCGCTCGCAATGACACCTGTTTATTCCTTTTTCAACACCCTGTTAATCCAACATTAATCCCTTTCTCCAATATTAAAAATGGTTGATAATAATCACGGAAATACCGAACGATTATGCAATCCGTTGCACCGGTGATCAGGGATAACCACATGGCCGCCAACACCGCTTACGCACACGATCGAATGGAACCCGTCCGCCGCATCCTGCGCTTCCTGATGGATAACATCGCCTTCCGGTACCTCGCTAAGATCGATTCCGTTGAGGGACTCGAAAACATCCCGCCCCAAGGGGCGGGAATTATCTACATGAACCACACTTCGCTGATCGATTCGGTAACGGTCGTGAATTCCGTCAAGCGCGACGTGGTGCCGGTCGCCCGCTTCGATTTCGGCAACGTGCCGATCTGGGGCATCTTTCCGAGGTTATGGGGCGCCATCCCGATCAAACGCGGCGCGGTCGATCGTGACGCACTCGAACAGGCAGTCCGGGTGCTCGAATCCGGCGAGTTACTGCTCTACCTGCCGGAGGGCACCCGGCGTCCGGCGATGGGCCGTGCAAAAGATGGGATGGCCTACCTGGCAGCTCAAACCGGAGTGTCCGTCATCCCGGCCGCCGTGCACGGAGTGGAGGGTTTTCCCTCGCTCAGCCCGAAACGCTGGGCCAAACCCGGCGCGCAGATCCGCTTCGGCAAGCCGTTCTGCTTCCGCCTTCCCGATGGCAAGGTGCCGCGCGAATGGCTGCGCAAGATGACCGACGAGGCGATGTACCGCCTGGCCGCGCTGCTGCCGCCCGAGCGCCGCGGCGTATATGCCGACCTTGCCCTCGCCACCAGCGAAACGATCAAACCCAGTTGCCCGTAAAACATTCCTCCCTTCAGGATATAGGACCCGGTGGACTCGTTTCCGCCGTGCGGCGGGGCTCCCCCGCCGCGAAAACCGGCATCCGCCCGGGCGATAGGCTCCTGGAAGTAAACGGCCACGCCGTCGCGGATGCGATCGACGTCCAGTACCATGCCGCTGAGGAAACCGTCCGCCTTAAGTGGAAGCGCGGCGCCCGAACCCTCTCCGGCGAGGCGAAGCGCTCCGCGCATTCGACCTTCGGCCTGGAATTCTCCCACCCGACATTCGACACCGATATCCGCCGTTGCAACAACCGCTGCCCCTTCTGCTTCGTCGTCCAGATGGCGCCCGGCATGCGCCGAACGCTGCACATTCGGGACGACGACTACCGCTATTCGTTTCTGTACGGGCACTTCGTCACGCTGACCAACCTCAAACCGCGGGATTGGGAGCGCATCGCCGAGCAGCATCTTTCGCCGCTGTACGTTTCGGTCCATGCCACCGAACCGGACGTCCGCGTGCGCTGCCTCGGCAATCCGAACGCGGGCGACGTCCTGGAACGATTGCGGAAACTTGCCGAAAATGGAATCGAGATACACACCCAAGTGGTGCTCGCGCCGGAATTAAACGACGGCGCGCATCTTGCGCGCACGCTCGCGGATCTCGCGGCGCTGCATCCGCAGGTGCGTTCCTGCTCCGTCGTCCCGGTCGGGGTGACGCGCTATCAGCGCCACGGCATCCGCCCGTACGGCCGCGAGGATATGCGGCGCGTGATGGCGCAGGTCGAACGCCTTCAGCGCGAATATCTGCGGCGGGTGGGATCGCGCTTCGCCTTTCTCACCGACGAGTGGTACCTGGCAACCGGGAATCCCGTGCCGCCGCTCGAGGCGTACGAAGCGATCGATTTGCGCGAGAACGGACTGGGCCTGGTCCGGGATTTTCTGGAGGATTGGAATGCCGTAAAAAGGAGAACATCGGAAAAGAAAAAACGCTTCCGTCACAAACGGGCGACACTTGTCACCGGGAACTTGTTCCTTCAAACGCTGGAATCCACGGCCGGCGAGTTTTCAAAATTGACCGGAGTATCCGTGGACGTGGTGGGTGTGGAAAATCGCTGCTTTGGGAAAACGGTGACCGTCGCCGGACTCCTGACCGCGCGCGACGTGATCGACTCCGTGCGCGCCGAAGCCGGAAGCGGCCCCGTCTTCCTTCCCCGGGTGATGTTCGGGCCGCCGCCGACCGTGACTCTTGATGATTTAACAGTTCACGGAATCGAGATTGAAACAGGAAGAAAAATATTCCTTGCGGATACGATGAGTGAGGTGGCGAAGATAATCAAGGGAGACGAAGATCTTTTTACCGCAGAGACGCAGAGAACGCAGAGAGATTAATAATATTCTTTGCGTTCTCTGCGTCCCCGGCTTACACCAACCGGGGCAGGCTTTGCGGTGAGATTTAAGACTTTCCGCCCGCGGCGAGCGGGCCGGTCGAGCGGCCGGGCGGGGTTTGGGGCAGGCGGATAATAAAGGTTGAGCCTTCCCCGACCTGGCTTTTCACATCCAATTTTCCGTGGTGGCTCTCGACGATATATTTCGAAATGTACAGCCCCAGCCCGGTGCCGCGCGCAAACCCCGAACCTTCCTGCGGCCGGTAAAACCGCTCGAACAGGTGCGGCAAGCCTTCCACGGGAATTCCTTTTCCGGTGTCGGAAACTTCGATGCAGATCGTCTCCTGCGTCTTGCCGGATGTAATCGGCCCATGATACGCGCGCAGGATGATTTCCCCGTTGGCCACGTTGTATTTCACCGCGTTGTTCAGCAAATTCAGGATGACCTGCTTGATCTTGGCCCGGTCGGCGTTGAGATCCAGCGCATCCCGGACGACTTCCTGGCGGAAGCGCAGCCCCTGGGCGTGCACCAGCGGGGAGATGATCTCCGCGCATTCCGAGATGAGGGCGGCGACGGAAAACTGTTCCACCGTCAACCGGGTGCGCCCGGATTCCAGCCGCGCCAGGTCCAGGTAGTCATCCGTCAGTTCATTCAGCCGCTGGATCTCCTGGCGGAAGGTCGAGAGCACCGAATGGCGCTGGGTTTCGCTCAGGTCCTGCCGGTCGAGGAGCGCCGAGGCGGTCGCGAGCGCCGCCAGCGGCGTGCGGATTTCGTGCACCAGTTCCGCGATCAGATCGCTCTGGCGGAAGAGGCGCAGGTTGTCCATCACCGCCGTGGCCTGGATGGCCAATGCTTCCATGGAGGAAAAATCCTCCGGTTGAAAATCCCCGTGGATTTTGTCGACGGCTTCCAGAACTCCAACCGAACCGCTCTTGCTCTTGAGCGGCACGGCCAGGATCGACGCCGGGTGCAACGACGAAAATGCCGTGAATTCGAAAAGCGGGTTTTTCGAAGATGCGCCTTCAGCCCGGATGAGCATCGGCGAGCCGGCTTTGATCACCTTCCCGGCGACTGAGTTGTCGGGCGGGATGGCCCGGTTTTGATACGCCGCTGGATCGAGGTTGGTGGCGGCGACGATTTGAATATCCCTGCTGGCGGGATCCACCATCAAGAGAACCGCCGCCTTGCATTCCAGCAGCGAGACGGTCCCGTCGATGATCTGGTTGTTGATGTCTTCGAGGTGCACGGTGGAGGAGAGGCGGTGGATCAGTTCCAGGAGGTTGGCATACCGCCGGAGGAGGGTGGGGTAATTGCGTATGGCGGTATCGGGACCGGAAAGCGATTTATCGTCGGTCATGGGGGTGCTCAGCCGCGGGATTTCGCCATTACCCGGTCGGTAACCTGCCGGATCTGGTCGGAGACCATGGCGCTGGGGTCGCGGGCGACGATCGGCACGCCGCTCTCCGCCGATTGGTAGGCGAGTTCCGGCGCGGGCGTGATCATGCCCATGGCGGGCTGGCTCAGGATTTCCTCGACCTTGGCGCGCGCCATCTGCAGGCTTGAGCGCTCGCGGTTGACCAGGATGAATTCGATCCTGGCTTTCGCCAGGCCGAGCGTCTCCAGATCGGTCATCAGCGCTTTGGCCATCGTGATCGTGTGGCGCATCGGTTCGACCAGGATCATCACGTGATCGGCGCCCATCAGCAGTTTCGCCGTGGCTTCCGTCAGGCCGCTTCCGAGATCGATGATCAGGTTTTGGGTGAGGGAGGCCAGGCCGGTGACGATCGCTTCGATCCGCGCGGTCTGGACGATCATGGCGTAATCGTGCGGTTCTGCGGAAGCCAGCACGGCCCGCAACCCGGAGGGGTGGCCGACGATTTCCTTTTCCACCGCGGCGGCGGTCAACTCCTCCGGCTTGCGCTGCAGCAGCGCGGTCAGTCCGGAGGGTTTGTTGATCCCCAGCAGCGCGCCCGCAATCCCGAGACCCGGGCGCAGCTCCAGGAGGATGACATCCTGCTTGCGCGCGGCCATCGTCGCGGCGATGTTGACCGCCAGCGTGCTCGTGCCGATGCCGCCCTTGGCGCCGATCATGCAGATGATGCGCGCGCGTTTGACCCAGCCGACATGTGTGAGGTTGTCAAGTGTATTGCACTGCATCTGCAGCCAACCCCACTCCCAATGCCTTTGCTCCTTCGCACACATAGCCAACAGACTTCGAGCTTTATCAAGGTAGAAACTATCGATGCT
>CAZYSF010000109.1:0-3419 GCA_964649635.1 uncultured Anaerolineales bacterium
GGGGGGAGCGAAGCGACGAAGCAATCTCCTTATTATTACGAAGAGGGAGATTGCTTCGCTCCCGGAGCCTGCCCTGAGGGCAACGAAGGGGTCGCTCGCAATGACCTCCCCGTCTGTCAATCCTGTCTATTCCCATCCCCCCGCAGCGCCTGAAGCAGCCCCCGGATTTTTTCGACCGGCATGCCCCGCGCTTTCCCGTCCTTGATGAATAATTCCAGCAAACCCACGGATTGCTCCCGGGTTTTGGTGTAATGGAACTTGAGGTACTTCTCAAGTTCGAATGGGACCAACAGGGGCAGGAGAATGGCGACAAGATAAAACGCCGCCGAAAGAACGGGAACACCGAGCATTGCGCGCTGGATCCCGCCGGCTGCGGGCAGCTGGCCAAGAACCGCCTCGCGGCAGGCGCCGGCGGCGCGCGCGAGCCACGGGCTTTTTCGATATTCCCGCAGGCTCCATCCGGAAAGTTCCAGGCCCGCGACGAATGCCGTCATCGCGGCGGTCGTCGCGGCTTGCGCGCGCGAATCCGCCTTCCCCGCCGTATACCCGAACCCGGCCATTTTCAGAATTTGCCCCACTTCGCGGCAGGCGTCTTCCGAGCCCGCCAGCGGGATGCCAAGCGGCGGCCGCCAGAAATTGATGCCGCCCGCCGTTCCCCCGCCGGCTTCCGGACCGCCCTGCCAGGCCATGAAGGCCGTCCCGCCGAAGACCATTCGCTCCGCGCCGCCTTGCGGGATGAATTCGGGCCGCCCGCCCTCGGGGCTGAAGCACACCACCCGTTGCGATGGAACTTCCCGCAGAAATTCCCGGAACCACCCGGTGTAATAGACCGGCGAGGGGACGGTGAACCAGATCTGGTCCGGCGCAAATTGCCGGGCCTCCGCTGCGTCCGCGATCACGCGGTAACGCTCCAGCCGGCGGGCGATCGGATCGCGCCGGTGCGACCGGGTGACCTGGAAAAGCGGCAAGCCACCTTGTGCCAGCGCCTCCCTCAATTTTTCAGCCGTCGCGGGCCGGTCATACAGCCCCAGCTCCACACCGGCTTCTTGCAGGAAGAGGCCCCATACCTGCCCCACCGCTCCGTATCCCACGATTAGAATTTTCATCTATATCCCTTTTTGCCAGGTGATCGAGTAGCCCGCGTTTTTTGCGGGCGTATCGAGATCATCGGCAGCTTGGGGTCTCGATACGCTTCGCACGGCAATACCGCGCGAAGCAACTCGACCGACTTTCTGATTTTTCAGCCACAGAAGGCACAAAGGGCACAAAGAGTTAATGATTTTTCAAAATAATTTGTGCCTTTTGTGCTTTTTGTGGCGATTCTTTTTCCTTCCGCGTTCTCCCCCTCATCCGTCCTTCCCCCTTTCCTGATATTTTTAGCCACAAAAGGCACATGAATCACAAAATATTTTCTGAGATATTTTTTGGTTTTCCTTTGTGCCCTATGTGCTTTTTGTGGCCAATCTTTTTCCCCAGGAATTCTTGGCGTTCTTTGCGTCCCTGGCCCAGCCCGACCAGGGCGGGCTTTGCGGTGAAAAGGTGTTAAGATCCTATTCCGGATACGTCGTCCCCACCTGCTCCACGCTCATATCGTAGATCAACTCCATCAACCGGAAGGCCAAGGGGAATGGCAGCACCTTGCCCGCCAGCGCGGCCATCTGGTTGGCAATCCCCGGGATGATGACCCGTTTACCCGCGAGGATGGCGGGGTACGCGATCGCCGCGACCTGCTCCGGGGTGTGCATGCCGGCGGCGGCGATCTTCTTCGGCTTCTGGCCGGCAAGTTTGGGGAATTCCGTCAGCGTGCCGCCCGGGTAGAGGCCGCACACCCGCACGTTCGTTGCGCGGCACTCGCGCCGGAGCAGATTGGTGAACACCCGCACATAATGCTTGCCGCCGGTGTAGACGGAAAATTTCGGGAGCGGCGCGTAACTGCCGACCGAGCCGACGTTGACCAGCCGGCTGGGTTCCCCGTGCGCGAGCATGTGGGGCAGAAAAAAGTGGCACAGCTCCGTGAGCGCAAGCACGTTCAGACCGATCGATTGGCGGAGGTGCGTGCAACTTAACTCGCGGAATTCCTGATAGGGGCTCATTCCGGCGTTGTTGACGAGCACGTGGACCTTCCCGAAAACGCGGACGGCTTCCGCCAACAAGGCTTCGGGCGCGCCTTGAGCGGCGATATCCAGCGCCAAGCAGGCGACGGGCGCCGCCCCCGCTTCCGCCATCTCCTTCGAAAGCGAGCGCAGCCGTTCCCCGCGCCGCGCGGCCGCGAGCACGGGGTGCCCCTCGCGGGCGAAGGCCGCCGCCAATGCCCTGCCGATCCCCGCGGATGCGCCCGTGATGACGACGTTCATGCCGGATCCTCCATCCGATCCCATTTTATCCGAAAGGCAATCCACCCAACCTCGGGCTGGCCTTCTCCGCATTATCGTGCCATAATCGCCATCGTACGGGCGCAACGTCGCTGCGCCCCGATCACCGCATCTATCATCGTACGGGCGCAGCATCGCCGCGCCCCGACATCCTTCGAGAAAGCTGGATCTTGATGACCAACCAACCTGTTCCGCCCGCAGACGATCTTCCCCCCGCCTCCATCACCGACCTGCCTGAAGGATTGCGCCAGGGCGCGGCCCGCGCCGGCTGGTCGGAGCTGATGCCGGTCCAGGCCCGGGCGATGTCCTACCTGTTCGCCCGGCGCGACATGATGATCCAATCCCGCACCGGCAGCGGCAAGACCGGCGCCTACCGCCTGCCGATCCTGGCGCGGGTGGACCCGGCCCGGTCGCTGACCCAGGCGCTCATTCTCGTCCCCACCCGCGAGCTCGCCCAGCAGGTGGCCGACGAGGCCGTCGGGCTCGGGCGGGATATCGGCGTGCGCACCGCCGCGGTCTACGGCGGGGTCGGCTACGGACCGCAGCTGGATGCGCTCAAGGCCGGCGCCCACCTGGTGGTCGGCACGCCCGGCCGCAGCCTCGATCACCTCCTGCGCCGCTGGCTCCAGCTTGAGAATCTGGATTATCTGATCTTCGACGAGGCCGACCGGATGCTCTCGATGGGCTTCTACCCGGATATGCGCCGGGTGCAATCCTACCTGCCCCCCGAGCGCGTCAGCACCTATATGTTCTCGGCCACCTTCCCGCCCCAGGTTATCCGCCTGGCGGACCAGTTCCTCTACAAGCCGGGCTTCATGAACCTCTCGAGCGATCACGTCCACGTGACCGAGGTCGAGCACGTCTATTACGTGGTGCCCGGGATGGATAAAGATAGAAGCCTGGTGCGGATCATCGAGACCGAGAATCCGCACTCGGCGCTGATCTTCTGCAACACCAAGCAGCGCGTGGAATATGTGACGGTTGTGCTGCAGCGCTTCGGTTACGACGCGGATGATCTCTCCTCCGACCGGACCCAGCCGGAGCGCG
>CAZYSF010000110.1:0-8574 GCA_964649635.1 uncultured Anaerolineales bacterium
CGGCGATCTTCTCGGGGGGGATGTTCAGGCCCGCTTCCTTCAGGGCAAGCGCGGCCAGGGTGTTCTTCACCACGTGCACCTCACCCTGCCCTTCGCGGATCTTATCGCGCAGCGTGTTCATGCCCGGCATGGCCAGCCCGCCGTACTCCGCCAGGACGACGCCCTGGCTTTTCTTGAGCAGTGCGACGTACTCGGCCACTCGTTCTTTTTTCTGGTCTTTTGTCAGCGCCAAGAGTTTCACCTCCTTTCCAAATAAAAAGTCTTTGCCTCGCGCACCGGAGAAGCAAAGACTTCCAAATGCCATTTTCAGGCAGGAAAGGAAATCTTCACCTCGGCAGGGAGCTTATGTCCGAAGGCGACCTCCGGACGGCCTGCTGTCTTGGGCGAAGCGTTTGTACAAGCGGTGAAATTATAACATGACCGGCTTTTCCATCCTTGGTAATCGGCCGGTTTCGCCCGCCTGGTCGGGCCGGGTGAAACCACCACCCTCAAACGACCGTGGTCTCGATACGCCCCTTCAGGGCTACTCGACCACCGATACCGCTTCTAGGCTTCCAGCGACTGCGCCGCGACCGGGTCCACATGCACGCCGGGGCCCATGGTCGTGGCCATCACGATCTTGCGCAGGTAAACGCCCTTGACCGAAGCCGGGCGCGCGCGCTTGATGGCTTCCATCAGGGCGGCGAAATTCTCGAAGAGCATCTTTTCCGAAAACGACGCCTTACCGATGATCACGTGCAGGTTGGCGGTTTTATCCAGGCGGAATTCCACGCGCCCGGCCTTGGCGGCCTTGACCGCCTTGCCGATATCCTCGGGCGGGACGACGGTCCCGGCCTTGGGATTGGGCATCAGCCCGCGCGGCCCGAGCACGCGCCCGAGCTTCCCGACCTTGGCCATCATCTCCGGCGTCGCAATCGCGACGTCGAAATCAGCCCAGCCATCCTGGATCTTCTTGACCATCTCGTCGCTGTCGGCGATGTGCTCCGCCCCGGCTTCCTTGGCGGCTTTGGCGGATTCACCCGCGGTGAAGACCAGCACGCGGATGTTCTTGCCCAGCCCGTGGGGCAGGCCGACGACGTCGCGCACCTGCTGGTCGGCCTGCTTGGGGTCCACGCCCAGGCGCATGTGCACTTCGACGGTCGCGTCGAACTTGGTGATCGAGGTGGCCTTGGCCAGCTTGACGGCCTCCTCCGGCGAGTAGAGTTTTTCCGGATCGACCTGCTTGGCGGCTGCCAGGTACTTCTTTCCGTGTTCCGACATTTTTCCATTCTCCTTGTGGTGCTAGCGGGCCGGGGTGCGGCCCTCCCACGTTATTCTTCGACGGTTATTCCCATGTTGCGCGCGGTGCCTTCGACCATGTGCATGGCGCCTTCCACGCTCGTGGCGTGCATGTCCTTCATCTTCACTTCGGCGATCTCGCGCACCTGCGCCCGGGTGACTCTACCGACTTTTGTGCGGTTCGGCTCACCGGAGCCCTTCTCGAGCCCGGCCGCCTTGCGCAGGAGAACCGGCGTGGGCGGGGTCTTGAGGATGAAGGTGAACGATCCGTCGGTGAAGATGCTGATTTCCGCCGGAATGATATCCCCCGCGCGCCCGGATGTGCGCGCGTTGTATTCCTTGCAGAAGGCCATCAGGTTGATCCCGTGGCCGGCAAGCGCCGGGCCGATGGGCGGAGCCGGGTTCGCCTTTCCGGCTTCGATCTGCAGACGTACGACGACTTTCAGTTTCTTTGCCAAGGGATTCTCCTTGTGGTATTAGCGGGCCGATGAGCGACCCTCCCACGGTTGAATGGGGGCCGCGTCAGGTTTTTTCCACCTGCAGGAAATCCAGTTCCACAGGCGTTTCGCGGCCGAAAAACGATACCAGCACCCGGACCTTGCCTCGGTCCATGTCGATGCTGTCTACGGTGCCGACAAACTCGTTGAAAGGTCCGTCGACGATGCGCACTTTCTGCCCGGCCTTGTACGTGGGGCGCACGGTCGGGGTGGTCGTTTCCATGCGGTGCAGGATTTGCGCGACTTCCTCCGAGCGCAGCGCGGTCGGGGTGTTGCCCATCCCCACAAACCCGGTCACGCCCGGCGTATTGCGCACCACAAACCAGGATTCTTCGGTCAGGATCATCTGCACCATCAGGTAGCCGGGGTAAACCCGCTTTTCCACGGTGCGGCGTTTGCCATCCTTGACTTCGATCTCTTCGACGGTGGGGATGATGATATCGAAGATCTGATCCTTCATGCCCATGGTTTCGATCCGCTGCTCCAGGTTGTGGCGGACCTTGTTTTCCTGTCCGGAGTAGCAATGGACCACATACCAGGCGCGGCCGTCTCCCGGCTCGGCGTGCTCGAGGGCCGGTTCCCCCGCCGGCGTGTCTGTGCCTTCCGGAACCGCCATTGGGCCCAGGGGCGCCGCCGGGATGGGGGCGTCCAAAACCGGCTGCTCGGCGGATACGCTGTCCGAACGTTCCTCTTCCGGCTTGGATTCCTGCTGCGCGCGTTCCGGGTCTTCCAGCATGACGGCTATTGTCCCTCTCTCAGATGAGGATCAGGCGGAAGAACTCGGTTAGGAGCGCGTCGAGCGCGCCCAGGAAGAGGGCGCTGGCGATCAGGACCACCATTACGATCGCCGTCAAGCGCAGGGCCTCATCCCGAGTCGGCCAGCTGACCTTGCGAAGCTCTCCGACGGTTTCGCCGACGAACCGCGCGATGAAATTCTGTTTCTGTGCGGACTGCGTTTTCGGCACGATATCCTCGCTGTCTGGGCGGGCACGCAGCCCGCGCTTACGGGTGGATCAGGCAGGCCAGGCAGGAATTGAACCCACAACCCCCGCTTTTGGAGAGCGGTGCTCTGCCAAATTGAGCTACTGGCCTGTGTTGGGGCGAAGCGCTGCTTCGCCCGGGCGCTGAACGCGCCCAATTCCGGGCGCAAAACACGCCCATTTTCGGGCGCACAGCCGTACGCCTAATTCCGGGCGTACTGCCGTACGCCCCTACGAATCCGTTATTTGCCCTCTTTGTGCACCGTGTGCTTGTGGCAGCGCGGGCAGAACTTTTTAATCTCGAGCCGGCCCTGGTCGTTGCGCCGGTTCTTCTGGGTCGTATAGTTGCGCTCCTTGCAGTCGGCGCATGCCAGTGTGATCACCGGCCGGACATCCTTCGATTTTGCCATTGCCTTTTCCTTCACCCCGCGGGAATGCCCGCGGAATGCCCTTTCAGTCGATGATTTCGGTGATCACGCCGGCGCCCACGGTCAGGCCGCCCTCGCGGATCGCGAATTTCGAACCCTTCTCGAGTGCCACCGGCACGATCAGTTCCACGTTCAGGTTCACGTTGTCGCCCGGCATCACCATCTCCACCCCTTCCGGCAGGGTCAGGTTCCCCGTCACGTCCATCGTCCGGATGAAGAACTGCGGCCGGTACCCCGTGAAGAACGCCTTGTGCCGTCCGCCTTCTTCCTTCTTCAGCACGTACACTTCGCTCTTGAACTTCATGTGCGGCGTGATCGACCCCGGCTTGGCCAGCACCTGGCCCCGCTCCACCTGCTCGCGTTCGATCCCGCGCAGCAGCACCCCCAGGTTGTCCCCCGCCTGCCCCTGGTCCAAGAGCTTGTGGAACATCTCCACCCCCGTGCACACCGTCGTCTTCGTCTCGTGCAGCCCCACGATCTCGAGCGCGTCCCCCACCTTCACGATCCCCCGGTCCACCCGCCCCGTCACCACCGTCCCGCGCCCCTTGATCGAGAACACGTCCTCGATCGACATCATGAACGGCATTTCCGTGTGGCGCACCGGTTCCGGAATGAACTCGTCCACCGCCTTCAGTATCTCGTGGATGCAGACGTATTCCGGCGCGGCCGGATCCTTGCTCGTGCTCTCCAGCGCCTTCAGCGCGCTGCCGCGCACGATCGGGGTCTTGTCCCCGGGGAATTTGTACTCCGTCAGCAGTTCCCGCAGCTCCAATTCCACCAGCTCCAGGAGTTCGGGGTCGTCCATCATATCCGTCTTGTTCAAAAAGATCACGATCGACGGCACTTCCACCTGCCGCGCCAGCAGCACGTGCTCGCGCGTCTGCGGCATCGGCCCGTCCGGCGCCGCCACCACCAATATGGCCCCGTCCACCTGGGCCGCGCCCGTGATCATGTTCTTGATGTAATCGCGGTGACCCGGCATGTCCACGTGCGCGTAGTGACGCTTGTCCGTCTCGTATTCCACGTGGGCGATGTTGATCGTGATCCCGCGTTCCTTCTCCTCCGGCGCGTTGTCGATGCTGTCGTACGCCCGGAACTGCGCGCGGCCCTGCATCTGGCAGACCTTGGTGATCGCCGCCGTCAGCGTCGTCTTCCCGTGGTCAATGTGCCCCATCGTCCCCACGTTCAGGTGCGGCTTGTTGCGATTGAATTTTTCCTTGGCCATGTTCGCCTCTCCTATTGGAATTGACCGTGCCCTTCCGGGCGGCGAGAGCCCGCGATGGGAATTGGACCCATGACCCCACCCTTACCAAGGGTGTGCTCTACCAACTGAGCTACGCGGGCGGAAGGGCGAAGCGAGCTTCGCCCCATTTGGTGGGCGGTGAAGGATTTGAACCTCCGAAGGCGTCTGCCAACTGATTTACAGTCAGTCCCCTTTGGCCACTTGGGTAACCGCCCATGCAACCCGTCGCCGGCGGGAGACCGCACCGGTGCGGCGCACCGGCCCGGTCGCGCGCCTGCCACGGCGAGACACGGATTCTCAACACCGGTTGTTAACGCAAGCCGACGACGGGAATCGAACCCGTAACCTACCACTTACAAGGCGGTTGCTCTTCCGATTGAGCTACGTCGGCACAGTTAAAAACGCCCCGGATCGGGCTAGCCGATTATATCAGACGGATTTCCGCCTGACAAGGTTTTTCCACCCCCGGCAAGGGCGTAAATGTGCTAAAAAACAGCCCATCCGTGGTCCAGGCAACACCTTTCGTTTATTGGGGGAGGTCTTTGCGCCCTGTGCGCGATAGCAGAGCCGAGATCATATTAACAGGGTGTGTAAAAAAAGCTGGTCGCGTAGCCCGAGTTTTTTGCGGGCGTATCGAGACCGCGCCAAATTACCGGTAGTCTCGATACGCAAAAACCGCTACTCGACCACCTTCAAGCCCTTTTTCAACAACCTGGTATTAGGCGTCAATCAACCCTAAGGGTTCCGAAAGGTTCCACCAACCCTTAGGGTTCCACCGACCCTCTTAGGGTTCCGAAAGGTTCCACCGACCCCCCTTAGGGTTCCGTTTTGATTTTTAACTTCCCTGATACAATCTTCGGCATGAAGCATATCTGGTCCCCCTGGCGGATGAAGTATATCGAAGGGCACGGCTCGGGCGGCGGCTGCATTTTCTGCGAGGCGCTCCAGCAGAGCGACGAACAGGCGCTGATCCTCGTGCGCCGGCCACGCGCGTTCGTCATCCTCAACCGCTACCCCTACACCGGCGGACACCTGATGATCGTGCCGGTCGAACCTGCCTCTTCGATCGAGAAGCTTCCGGAAGCCACCGGGCTGGAGATGTTCGCCCTCACCCGCCAGGCGCTCGCCGCGCTGCGCAAGGTGTACCGCGCCACGGCCTTCAATCTGGGCGCCAACATCGGCGAAGCGGCCGGGGCGGGCGTGGTCGGCCACGTTCATCTGCATATCGTGCCGCGCTGGTCGGGTGACACCAACTTCATGACCGTCATCGACCAGGTGCGCGTCCTGCCGGAATGCCTGGAAGATACGTGGAAAAAGCTGAGGGACGGGTGGGAAGACCGCTAGCCCTCTTTTCGAGATGGGCCAGAATACAAGATTCTTTCCACGGAGAACACGGAGGGCACGGAAATAAATCCGTGGATATCCGTGATTTCCGCGGATTTTTAATTATTGTGACGATCCCCCCGTCCATCTCATAACCGCCAATCGATTTTCAGTCCTGATAATTCTTACAACGAAAGAAAACAGCCTGTACAACCGCCGGAAATACGGCGGCATTTCCCCGGTTCCGATCTCCCGGAAACCGAATTTCTCGTAGAACCCCTTCATCGAATTGCGGCAGGTCAGGTACAACGGGCTTCCGGCGGCTGCGGATTCCTCGCGCGCCAGGATCCCGCGGATGACCGCGCTCGCCGCGCCGAGCCCGCGCGCCTCCGCCACGGTCGCGATCGACGCCAGCTCGCGCGATCCGTCGCCGTGCGTCTTCACCGCGCCGATTGCGGCGAGCCTGCCCGTGGAATCCTCTGCCACGAGAAAATTCCGCCAATCCAGACCCAGCGGGTTGAGATGTTCGCGGCGCACAAGTATGCGAATAGCGGCAAAGTCTTCGCGGACGGCGGGACGGATGGCAACTTTGAGGGGCAACGATCCGGGCATGGGATTTTTTCTCCACCAAGAGCACGAAGAGCACTAAGGAAAATAAACCAATCCAATATCAGGCCTTTATTGGGCATCTTGCTGGGCAAAAAACACGTCCCCGGCAATCGGAATGGGTGTCGCCAACGCCGTTTTAAATTTCAAAATTTTTCTTCGCGCACTTTGCGGCTTTGCGGTGAAATGGTTTTCCCAGGCGGGATATAAAATTCCCAACGCGTCTATTTCTTTTCCCCATGCCCGCCCGCGTCAACCGCCTCGGCCGCCATGTCGCAATACAGCTTGTCGGGCAGGCAGTTCTCGCATTCCATCTGCAGGGTGGCGTGCCGGATCCCGTACCGGTCGCACAGCAGCAGGTCCACCTTCGCCTGAACCTCCGCGCTTTCGCGCACGGAGATCTCCCCCACCAGAATGTGCGCCGAAAGCGTGCGCATGCTGCGGGTGATCGACCAGATATGCAAGTCGTGCACGCCGTGCACCCCCTCCACCTGCAACAGATCGTCCACCAGCTTTTCCGGGTTGATATCCAGCGGGGTGCTTTCGGTCAGGATGTTTACCGTCTCGCGCAGGATCCCCCAGGCGTTCCAGAGAATCAGCACGCCGATCAGGATGCTGATGAGCGCATCCCAGCCGGTCCACCCGCTCAGGGCGATCGCCCCCGCGGCCAGGAGCGCGCCGAGAGTCGAGAAGACATCGCCCATCAGATGGACGAACGCGCCGCGGATATTCAGGTCGTGTTGGCTGCCATGCCGGATGAGCAGCGCGGTTCCCAGGTTGATCACGAAGGCGACGGCCGCCACGAGGGCCATGATCCCGGCATCCACTTCCGGCGGCTGGCGGAACCTCTGAATGGCTTCGTAGAAAATCCCCAGCGCGATCAGGGCCAGCCCGGTGGAATTCACCAGCGCCGCGAGGATCCCGGCGCGGTGGTAGCCGTAGGTTTTCCCGGCGTGAGCCGGGCGAAGCGCCAAGTTCAGCGCGATCCAGCTCAACCCGAGCGCGATCACATCGGTGACGTTGTGCGCGGCGTCGGTCAGAATTGCCAGGCTGTTGGAGTACCAGCCTGCCAGGGCTTCGACGACCACCAGAGCCAGCGTCAAGCCGACGGCGATTCCCAGCCGGCGCGCAAGTCCTTTTTCGCCATTCTCCAGATGAACGTGTCCGGCCATTGCCATCCGCTTCCTTTTACTATCACGATTATATCGTCGTCGGAAACCGGAGCCCCCAGGGGGCTTTCCACGCAGAAATTCAGCTGTTTTCCCCGGGGAAAGTGCGGGCGTTCATGCGGCGGGCGGCGGCTGCCTGAGCTATAATCCGTTCCTAAACCATGGAGACGGAACCATGAATGATCCGGTGGCTCTGACAGTAATCGGCGTAATCCTCAGCGTGGCGACGGCGGTGCTGCTGGCGTATTTACTGCGTGGAAAATGGCAGCCCCTGAGGGATAAAATCGCCAAGGGCCTGGTGGCGCCTTCCGCCGCCTCCGACCGGTCCGCAAGCGGAGGGGGTCCTCCCGAGCAACAGACCCCTCCGGCAACCGCCGGGGATGGATCGCCGATCGATCCGGAACGCCGGCGGATCGGGGGCGTTTTGGTTTCCCTGGGGTTTCTGATCGGAATTCTGAGCAATTACCTGCGCCCGGATCTTCCACCCGAGAGCGCCTCCGCCTATCTGCCCTTCCTCGTCATTGGATTACTGCTCTTCATGGCCGGGATGTACCTCGCCTCGCGGCTCGATCGGAAGATTTTCTTCCTCCCGGCGCTGGATTGGATCGCGGCGAAGCTAGGCATCCGGCCGGTTCAGGTGCTTTGCCTGGCGGGCGGGATCCTGCTGGCGATGCTGGCAACCGTCGCCGCGGGCACCAGCTCGCTGATGATCAGTCCGGCGGTGGCGATCCTCTCCTGGATCGCCGGGATCTTCCTGACGGTGCTCGGCGGCTGGGCGTTCACCCCTGCCTCCGAGCGAAAGCCGTTCCCCAAGGACGCGCTGGCCTGGGCCGCCGGATTGACACTGGTCGCCTTCCTGCTGCGGGCCGTGATGGTCGGGCAGATCCCGGTCATGCTGACCGGCGACGAAGGCTCGACCGGGATCGACGCGTTGCAATTCCGGCTGGGCGCCGTCGATAATCCCTTCGGGATATTCGGCTGGCATCCGTTCCCTTCACTGTATTTCTTCATCGAATCGATCGGGATCGCCCTTTTCGGCCGGACCGTCGA
>CAZYSF010000111.1:0-4563 GCA_964649635.1 uncultured Anaerolineales bacterium
ATCTGGGTCGTTGTGGTGGTGGTATCCAGGGCCTCGAGGATGACCAGCACGGCTTCGTATTCCGGATGCCGGGCGCTGGATTGCTCGACCAGGCGGAAGCTGTCGGACATGGCGCCGACATACCGGGTTGCGTAATCCGCCAGGGGCTCGCCGGGGTTGGGAACGTCATACACGAAGGCGATATTGGTGACGACGTCCGGATCACCCTGATGGGAATCAATCGCCCACATGACGAAATTATCGGTGACGGACTCCAGCTGCTCTTTAATCACGTCCCAGTTGAAATTGGCGCCCTTCTCCTTCAGCGAAGCGATGATCGCATCGGTCCCGGTAAGCGGATTCCCCGCGGCGTAGCTTCCCGGCATCCAGATTTCCACTTCCGGCACGGAGAATTTTACCCACCCTTCCATCATCATCGTGACCGAGGGAGTGGGTGTAAAGGTTTCGGCCGGTGTGCCGAACGGGGTGTAGGTTGGGAATTGGAACGCCATCGTAATGGGCGTGATCGAGGGGGACGGCGCGACGGTGGCCCCCAGGGGTGCCACCACCGGCGTCGATGTGGCCGGAACGCCGGCCACCGAGCCGCCGGGTGTGGCGGGGATCGCGCCGAGGATGATCACCGCTCCGACGACCAGCACGAGGCAATCCAGGGCCGCCATCCCGCCCAGCAGACCAACCTGCCAGAGCTTCATACCCAGGATGCGCCGGGGAGCGCTCGTATCCCAATCGGCCTGATTATCGGAGTACATGGGGAAAATTATATCACCCGGCCAGGGAAGAGGGGCTTAAAACCGACCATAGACGATGGACCATCGACCATCGTCGATAATTGTACTTGTGCCAATTATTCTATTGGAGAAGAGTAGATCAAGGAACTTGCATTAACCTCGTTAGTTCTTCTCGATGGTCGATCGTCGCTGGTCTGTGGTCTGGTTCTCCATCGTCCATCTTCCGTCAATCGTCAGATCTTTCGATGATCGATTGTCGATGGTCTAGTTCTCCATCGTCCGTCGTCCATGGTCTATCGTCAGCTCTACCGGCGCAAGGCCAGGGGCGCGCGGCGTCCGGGGAGAAGAATCCGGACCGCAAAAAACAGGCAGGCTGCAACCATTCCCAACCCGATCACGAAGGCAGCGATGTAGGGGCGATTCGAAGGGACGAGGAAAAAGTACCGCAGCGTTTGCTCCAGGCGCGCCAGCGTCGTCGGGGAAAGCCCCAGGAGCAGGGAACCCGCCCCGGCAACGAGGGTCGAGAGCATCAGGCTGATGGCGGCCTCCAGCCAGGGGAACACGAACTTCGGCGCAGCCGTTAGCGTTCGCACGCCGCGCATGACCCGCAAGCGCAAGGCGCCCGGGGCGGGCGCTTCCGGCATCGTCCGCAGCGCATCCTCGACGGCGATCATTAAACGGTCGTTATCGGATGGATTCATATTCGTGCCTCCTCATATGTAACAAGGGCTGAGCGGAGCCGCTCCTTGGCGCGGAACAAACCCGTCTTGACGGTGCCCATCGGCAGGCTGGTGATGGATGCGATCTCCTCATACGGCAGGTTGCGCTGGTAGCGCAGCGTGACCAGAAGGCGATAGGCTTCCGGAAGCGCCTCGATCTGCCGGTGGAGCCAGGCCCGGCGCTCGGCGGCTTCCAATCCATCATCCGGTTTCCCGGTTTGGAGATCCGCATGATCCTCGATCTCATCCTCGCCGATGGCGGAAAGGTCGCGCCGCAGCTTCGGCAGGCGGTTGTAACATAAGTTGATCACGATCCGGTACATCCACGTCCCGAACCGGGCTTGCGCCCGGAACTTCGGCAGCGACTGCCACGCCCGGACGAAAGCCTCCTGCGCCGCATCCTCGGCCTCCTGCTCGTTTCCGAGCACACGGTACGCCAGGTTAAATACGTACGCCTGATGCTCCACCACCAGCATCTCAAAAGCCCCGCTGTCCCCGGCCTGCGCCCGAGCTACGATTGCCGCTTCATTTTCCAACGCGAATCAACCCTTTGAAGGTTAGACCGGCCGTCCCGGGAAAAGTTACAGGTTCCGGGGGCGAATATTTGTTCTGCGGGGATCGGCCGGTTCCACCCGTGAAACTTTCCGTCCGGAGCGCTGTCAAACTCAGTGACATGAATACCATTTTGAAAATCATTGTACCCGGAGGATAAATCAATGAAGAAGTGGTCGATTATCGCGCTGTTGGGGATTTCCCTGGCGGCCATCTGCCTGGGATCGGTGATTGCCTTCATCCCGGTCGCCGGCCAGGTCTTTTCCGGAGGATTCCAGTGGAACCTCTTATCCATGCGGAATATCAGTGCCGATTCCGTGGAAGAACTGCGGGCGGCGGTGGACGGCCCGGCCGACCTCAAGATCGATACCCCGTTCGGCAAGGTGGATGTCACCGCCGCGGAAGGAAGCAGCGAGATCCTGATCAGCGCCCATAAATATGCCTGGGGCGCGAACAAGCAGGATGCGGAGGAGCTGCTGAAGAAAGTTAAAATCGTCCTCGTCCAGGACGGGAATTCCGTCAACGTGTACGTCGACCAGCCGGTTCAGGTGGACATTCTCCACATCGGGCCGGCCGGCATATCGGTGGATTTCACCGTCAGCGTCCCGGTCGATTGCGCGGTGGAAGAAACCTCTTCGAGCGGAAACCTGTACCTGGCCGGGACAACCGGGGAGGCGTTCCTGCATTCGAGTTTCGGCCAGGTGACGGCGGAGAACGTCCGCGGGAAAATCACCGCCGAGACCAGTTCCGGCGATGTCACGGTCCGGAACGGAGAGGCCGGCGAGGCAACCGTGGAGGCGTCGAGCAGTTTCGGCGACGTGCAGGTCCTGCATACGGAGGGCGGCGCCCTGAAGGCTAAAACCAGCTCAGGCGATGTGACCGTTGAAGATTCCGTTTTCACCGGCCGGGCCGATCTCTCGTCCAGCTTCGGCGATGTGGAGGCGACCGGTCTGAAGGCCGATTCCCTCGAGGCGCAGACCAACAGCGGCAAGGTTGTCCTGCAGGGCTTGGAGATCGAACACGATCTCATCGCCCGGAGCGACTTCGGCGACATCGAAGTGCTCGACTCCTCGGCGGCACGCTACGACCTGGATACCGATTCCGGGAAAGTGACGGCCAAGGATACCCGCGGGCAGGTCAAAGCGCGCTCCGGGTTCGGCGACATCGATATCCGCGGAACGGATGTGATCCTGGACCTCAACACCAACAGCGGATCGATCCGGTTCAGCGGATCGCTCGGGGCGGGCACCAGCCTCCTGCACACCAACTTCGGCGACATCGACGTCCGGCTTCCCGCGGACTCGCCGTTCGAGTTCGACCTCTCGACCAACTTCGGCGATGTGGAATGCGGCTTCGCCGCCTTCGCCTCGCGGAGCGACGCCACCCACCTCGAAGGCGCGGTGGGAGAGGGCGGGCCGATGCTCAAGGCCTCGACCAACAGCGGAAGCGTCAGCGTGCAACCGCAGGCCGCCGAGTAGAAATCACGGTATCATCCGGGCAGCCGGCTTGGCGGCGGCTGCCCGGTATCTGCATTCGCAGTACCATCCAGTCATAAGGAGAATCGCCATGTATTCCGATTTCGATCCATCTTTCATTTACGCTCCATTCTGCTGCGGGATCATGTTCTTCATCGTGTTGTTTGGCTTCCTGGCCGTGTGGCGCTACCTGCAATACCGGGAGACAATCGCCCTGGCGGAAAAAGGCCTGCTCAAAACGGACGCACTGCAGGACTCCCGCGCCAACGGAAAAGCCTCCCTGCGCTGGGGCGTGGTAATCGCCTCGCTCGGCCTGGCGCTGACCGTCGGCTTGTGGCCGCTGGGCATTAATTCCAATTATCCGCTCGGTCTGGGCCCGTGGATGATCGGAGCTTTCATCCCGCTGTTCTTCGGCCTGGGCCTGATCCTGATCTATGTCCTGACCAAGAACGAAGACAAACCGGGTCCGGGCAAGGATGAAGGCGGCTCCGCTTCAGCGTAGCACGCGAACAACCCCCTTTTACACCCGCGGCGCCCTCCCGGCGCCGCGGGCTTTTTAACCCCGCAGGACGATTTTCCCGGGTTGGAAGCGCGCCTCTATGCTACACTTACCCCATGCCGCATTCGATCCTGATCGTCGACGCCAATCCCGGCTTGGCCACCATGCTCCAGCAGGCTCTGTCCGCCGTCGGGTTCGACTGCACCCTGGCGCTCACCGGCCGGGAAGCATTCCGGATCGCTTCGGCAAAACCGGTCGACCTGGCCATCATCGATTTCCGCCTGCCGGACGGGCCGGCGGAGGATCTGATCCGCGTGTTCCAGAAGATTCGCCCGGAGATGATCCTGCTCGGCATCCCGCCCGACAACAATCCGGATAATCCGGTCATCGGGGCGCTCGGCATCCAGGGAGCGCTGGCCAAGCCTTTTTATCTTCCGGATCTCGTGCCGCACATCGCCGGGCTGTTGGGAGTGGAAGCGCCGTCGCTGGCGGAGATAAACGCGCAGGAGCCGGAAGAATCCGAAACGGACTTCCTGAAACCGCCGCCTCCCCAAAAATCCTCGCGATCGGTCCCGTGGCTCGAGAATCCC